>JBGPLV010000099.1:0-7150 GCA_041486625.1 Elusimicrobiota bacterium | reverse complement strand
TTGTTGGCTGGGTTCACCAGCTTCATCTCAAATTTATGCTTGTCCCATTTCTGGGCGATCGGGCCGGAAGGAACTTTGGAATCTAAGGCCATAGCTATTTCACTATCCCCAGCCATACGCTCAATGGAATCATCGCGTACGCGATAAAAATTCCATACCCGACCACATTGGCGGCTATCTGCAGCTTCGGGCGGACCGTTTCCCCTACCAAACCGAGAGATTGGAACATGCTGTAGAGACCATGAGAAAGGTGCATCCCCAAAAGCAAATTCGCGGCGATGTAAATGGCCGCGATCGCCGGCTGCTGGAAACTCATGACGACCATTCGGTATACGTCATGCCGGCCTTGAGCATCGATAAAATAGCTGTACTCCGGATGAATGCTCAAAAAGGTGAAATGCATGAGATGGTAAATGAGGTAAGCCAAAATGATGATACCGGAAAGGTGCATCGTGCGGGAGGCATAGGACGCTTCGATATAATCTTTCTGGTCATAATCGAAAGGGCGCGCGGCGCGGTTCTCAAGCGTCAGGGCAATCGCGGTCCATATATGAATCCCCACCATGACGAGGAGGCCGATCCGGGCGATCCATAAGAACTCCCCCGTACTTTTAAGGAAGGCCGAATACCGGTTAAGCGCTTCCGGTCCCAGAAAGATTTGCAGATTGCCCAACAAGTGGCCGATGATAAACGCAAAAAGCGCCGCGCCGGACACCGCCATCAGGATTTTCTTGCCCGTTGAGCTGGAGAAATAACCTTGGGACGTCATCGAGAGGATAGGTTACCAGAACGGGAAGGTATGTTCAAATGCAGACTATTCGGATGGCTCGGGGCGTTCGGCGTTTTGCCAGACGTTGTCAAATTCTTCCTGCAAACGTTTGATGAGGGCGCTGTCGGCGGTGAAGGCGTTTTCGCTGTTTCCTTTGCCCCGCAGGGACTTAGCAGAGCGGTTGTAGCTAGGCGTGGATGCGGCGCTACCGTCAAAAAGAATAAATTTGTCATGCAAAAGCTCGCGACTCGCGCCGCCGATGCGTTTGATCGCAATGCCTTCCTCTTCCAGCATCTTTTCCTGCTTCGTGGCGGAGGGAGAGTGCACGTTATCTACAATCACCCGCACGTGGACTCCGCGGCGCCTGGCCTCGACGAGTGCGTCCGCGATTTCGTTGGACCGAATTTCATAGACCACCAAATCAACGGAGGACTTCGCCTGGTTAATATGCTCAACGAGTCGATCCCGGAGATCGCCGTAAAGTTGTTGAGTAATTACAGGAAGGAGAAAAACAACCGCCGATGTAATAGTCCCTAGGGATTGACGCATCGCTTACGGCATACTACTTCATTCGTGCAGGAGCGACAACGGCTTTAGAAGTAGTTGGAGGTAATGCCGCCGTCCACAACGATGGCGGCGCCGTTGGTCCAGGAAGATTCGTCACTGGCAAGGTACATCGCCAGATACACAATGTCTTCCGGCTTGCCGAAGCGGCCCATCGGGATGCGGCAAAGGCGCTTGTCGCGCTCTTTGGGGTTGGAGAGAAGCCACTTCGTGAGGAGCGGTGTTTCAATGGGGCCCGGACAGATGGCGTTGGATCGAATCTGTTTGGGGCCGAACTGAACTGCGAGTGACTTGGTGAGTGCGATTACCGCACCTTTGCTGGCCGTGTAAGCGTCCTGGGGCACAGAACAACCTACAAGGGCAACGAACGAAGCGATGTTGATAACAGAACCTTTGCCACGTTTGATCATTTCCGGGATGGCGTACTTGCAGCTCGACGCGACGCCTTGCAAATTGATCGCGAGGACCTTGCGCCAAACTTCTTCGGCTGTATCGATAACGGAATGATCGTCCTGCGGGAAAATGCCGGCGTTGTTATAGAGGACGTCCACGCCGCCGAAGGCGCGCACGGCTTCGGCGACCATGCGCTCACAATCTTTCTCCTGACTAACATCCGCGCGGACAAAGCGTGCTTGGCCCCCCTGGGCCTTGATGGCGTCTACCGTTTCGCGGCCGGCGGACTCCTGGATGTCCGTGGCGATCACCTTCGCGCCTTCCTTGGCAAAAAGCTGGGAGGCGACCTTTCCCATTCCGCTCGCCCCGCCCGTGATGATGCAGACTTTGTCTTTAAGTCGCATAGTTAGATTCTTTCAAAATATCTGCTCAGTTCCCAACACGTGACCGCCTGGTCATAGGCCGCCTGTTCGAGTTTGGCGGCATGCGCATAATGCTCGATCACTTCTTCGCCGAATATCTTCTTAAGCGCCGGTTCACTTTTGAACTCGGCCAAGGCCTCGCGCAATGTCTTGGGGACTTCAGCTAGCCCCGGCGTCTCGTAAGCATTGCCTTGGAAATAATGACCTAGAGGAAGTTTGCGTTCGATGCCATAGAGTCCTGCGGCGATGGTCGCCGCGAAGGCAAGGTAGGGGTTAGCGTCTGCGCCCGGGATACGATTTTCGACACGAAGAGAATTCTCCTCCCCCACCACGCGTAGGCCGCAGGTGCGGTTATCCTTGCCGCACACAAGCCGGGTCGGAGCGAACGAGCCTGATTGATACCGCTTATAGGAATTGACCGTCGGCGCGTACCAAAGGCCGAGCGCGCTCCCCAAAGCGATTTGTCCTGCGACGTAGTGCTCAAAGAGTTCCTCATTTTGACCGAACAGGTTCCTCTTTCCTTTCAGGTCCCAGAGGCTTGAGTGCAGATGGCAGCTCGATCCCGCACGGTCGGCGTGCGGCTTGGCCATAAAAGTCACCGACATTCCTTTAAGGTAGGCGATCTCTTTGGCTCCGTTCTTATAAATCACATGGCGATCCGCCATCTCCAGCGCGTCCGTGTAGCGCAAGTTGATTTCCGCCTGGCCCCGTCCCCATTCCCCTTTGCTGTTCTCGACGGCGATGCCAGCCCCTTCCATCCCGTTTCGAATGGCTTGGATAATGGGCTCTTCTTTGGTGGTTTGCAGAATGTGGTAGTCCTCGAGATAGGAGCTGACCGGATCCAAATCATGGTAATGCTTCTTCCCCGCGCCTTCAAAAGTGTCTTTATAGAGGTAGAACTCAAGCTCCGAAGCCGTTTTGACGCGATAGCCCATCTTCGCGGCGCGCGTGAGCTGCCTCTTCAGGATTTCACGAGGTGAGACGACCACAGGCTTTCCTTCTTCAGTCAGGAGGTCGCACATGACCAGCGCCGTCTTGTCCAGCCAGGGGATGCGCCGCAAGGTCGAAAGATCGGGTAAGGCCTTCATGTCCTGGTAGCCGGAGTTCCAGCTCGCTGTCGCAAATCCTGGGAGCGGCTCCATCTCCATATCAACCGTCAGAAGATAAGCACAGGCGTGCAGGCCGTGACCGAGCACGTCATCCACAAAGAAGCGGCCCGTCATGCGCTTGCCCATAAGCCGGCCTGCCATGTCCGGAAAGACCGTGAGCACCGTATCGATTTCGCCACGCTTGACTAACTTCGTAAGTTCCGCAACACTCAGCATATTCCGTCTCCTGCTCTTTTCGTCATCCCCGAGTGCCCCTGTCGGGGATCCATCATTGATGTTAACGACATGATGGATTCCCGCCTACGACCGCGGGAATGACATCTTAACCAACTCGAAAATGAATACTCTTCCTTCTCGTCAACTGATAAAAACCATACTTCGAAAGGGTGGAGCCTTTGCCGGAGTCGCGCGCGCCCGTCCAAGGGAGCGCCGGATCCAGATAATCGCAGCGGTTTTGATAGACCGTTCCCGCGTCCAGTTCCCTTGCGAAACGCTCGGCGCGCGCGGCGCTTTTTGTCCAAACAGATGCCGTCAGGCCAAAGAAAGTGTCGTTCATTCGGGCGAGAGCTTCGGCATCATCCTTCACGGGATGAACAGGCAAAATCGGCGCAAAGCTTTCTTCCTGCATCACTCGCGCATGGTTCACCACATTGGCCAAGAGCGTGGGTGGAAAGAAATTGCCGCGTGTCTTGGTTAATCGTTTTCCCCCCATGATGAGCCGGGCGCCGAGGCTCTCGGCCTCCGCGACTTTTTCCTCTAGACTGTCCAGCGCCGACCGGCTCGCAAGCGGTCCCATGGTCGTTTTCTCATCCATAGGATCGCCTAAACGACACTGCGCTAAAAGAGGCGCCGCTTTTTCAAGAAACGGCCCATAGAGCTTGCGATGCACGTATATCCGTTCGACGGCACAGCAGGATTGGCCCGCGTTATAGCAGGCCCCATTGACCACATTGGTGACGGCAAAATCGAGGTCGGCGTCTTCGGCGATGTAGGCGGGATCTTTGCCTCCCAGCTCAAGCCCGGCGTCTATGAATCGCTTGGACGTCTGCTCATAAATTCGATGCCCGCCCTCCACCGACCCCGTGAAAGCCACATGTTTGATCCGCGTATCCAGCACGAGCTTTTCCGTTTGCGCATGGGTCAGGATAAGCGATGTCACCAGATGCGGCGTATCGAGCTCGCCGAACGCTTTTTCAAACTGCTGGCCGCAGAGTGGCGTCAGCGCGCTATGCTTAAGAAGCACAACGTTTCCGGCCAAGAGCGCAGGGACGATGACGTTGACGGGGATAAGGAGCGGGTAATTCCACGCGCCGAGATTGAGAACGACTCCAAGTGGCACGTGTTCGATGCGCCGGACAAACCCTTTTTTACGCGGAAGCGCTTCCGGCGAGAGGGTCTTCTTGGCAATGGAGACCATGTACTCCGCGCGTTCAAAGAACGTATCCACTTCACGGCGGGATTGGACAATGGGTTTGCCCATCTGCTGGCTGATCTGACGGGCGATTTCTTCACCGGCACGGCGAAATTTCTCTAGCCCGACTTGAACTTGCTTGATGCGCTGATCGAGCGGGATCCTCCGCCAGAATTCGTAAGCGCGCGATGCGGCTTCCAGTTTTCGCTCGAGACCCTGTCCCTGGTCATAAGGCAATTCACAGACCAGCGACTGATCGTAAGGGTTGATGACCTTGATACCCATATCGCCCCATCAGGATGGGGTGATTAGGTTGAATTTGCAAGGATTTTTAACTAGGGAGTCGCTTGGATGTGGATGAGGATATGGACCTGGCGGCCGACCGAGAAGTTTGAGCCGTAGTCGATGCCGAAGTCGTGGCGGTTGATGACGCCGCTCGCTTGAGCATGAAGGACCGGTTTCCCGTCCGGCGATTTTTCAATGCTGTAGGTGAATGGCAGCTCAACTTCTTTAGTGGTCCCCTTAATGGTCAGCGGGCCGGTCATCATGTAACCATCGGCCTTTTTCTCGATGCGCTCGCTGTGGAAGGCCATCTCCGGGTATTTGTCTGCTTCGAAGAAATCCACCGTCTGTAAGTGCGCATCGCGTTTTTTGATGCCGGTGTCGACGCTCGCGATCTGGATCGTGACGTTAACAGAAGAGCGAGTGACGTCCGTATCATCATAAGCAATCGTTCCGGAAAAGGTCTTAAATCGGCCCTCCACTGTATGGACTCCGAAATTCTTGACGCCAAACTCGACGTGCGACCATCCCGGCTCGATCTTGAACTCCTGCGCGCCCCAGGTCAATCCGGTGAGTGAGAGGACGGCTGACCAAGAGATGACAAGATTCTTTAAACGCATAAGAGTTTCTCCTTTCGAGGTCGTGGGAGGGACTTGATGGCCGCTTCGCGAATGAGGGCCGCCGAACGGGTCATTCTGTGTTCCTGATAAATAAGCGTGACCGGAAGATGGGTCCGGGTGTAGGCCGCCCCTTTTCCCTTTTGATGCTTCGCCAGGCGGGCCTCCACGTCCTTGGCGATGCCGGTGTAGAGCGTATTGTCCCCGCAACGCAGCATATAGACAGACCACTCCGTCTTGCCGCGTTTTTTCATGCGACGGATCATCTTCAGATATTTGGGTTCCATTTCTTGGAGATCTTAGCTTTTTATTCTAAAAGACGCACCAATTTGCATGCCCCATTAATAGGTCTTTTGGGCATGGGCTCCTTGTCTCATTCTGGGTCGGTTTACAACTCTGTTACAGGATCTATATACCACCTTTACAAACTCAGCGCATCCTTAAAGTGAACATCGAGGGAGGGGGAGAAAGATGGTCTCCCTATGTTCAACTCAAGGCTCCCTGGCGCAAAGTGGTTCCTCCGGCTGGCCATCTTTCTAACTCTTCCCATACAGAACGCCGTTAGCGCTCCCCAAGGGGTCGTGAATGTCGCCCTGGAATGGGGGTCCTCCGCTCAAACCTTCACGTATGTCTTCGCCGGGCATGTGACCTGCCAAAATCACCCTTGTTCAAACGCCCGCGTGGACTTGAACCTCGATAGCGCTTCACAGGGCGTCATTACCCAGATCACCCGGGCTGGCGAGGATGGACGTTATCAGTTCGAAGTCACGCTCCAGGGAAGTCCGGACGGATCCTCCACATGGAAACTGGAAGCCCATTCCTCCAGCGCATTAAACCAGGAATCCGCGGAAGCGGAAGGACGCGTCATCCTCATCGAGGGTCAGACCACAGTCGTGGTGGATCGCTCCCTGCTTCTGATTCAAGCTTAATCGCCACAGGTCCGGCGATCCGCCCGAAGTGTGGCGGATTTCCTATAATTCGTCCACTTCCCGATGTCTCCTAAATCACTGATCGTGATCGGTTCAGGTCCTGGCGGATACGCGGCGGCGCTTGAAGCGGCGCAGCGCGGGCTCTCCGTAACGCTCATCGACTCTCAAGAGATGGGTGGGACCTGCCTTAACCGCGGATGCATCCCCTCCAAATTTTTCCTGTCGCGCGCCAAGCAAGCGTCAGAACCCTATCTTCCGATCCAGCAGCTCGTGGATCAAAAAGATACTTTGCTCACAACTCTCCGGCAGCGGATGGAACAGGCTGTAAAAACCTCATCCATCAAGAGAATGACAGGAGTGGCACGCCTCGTTTCAGACCATGCGGTCGAGGTGAGGACGCCCTCGGGGACGACGCGTCATGAAGCCGACGCGTTCATCCTGGCGACCGGATCATCGCTAGTCATTCCCCCCTCTTTTCCTAAGAGCCCTTCGATTCTCACAAGCGACACGGTATTTTCTATCGACTATTTACCAGCCCACTTCATTGTTCTTGGGGGTGGGTATATCGGCTCGGAACTTGCTTGTGCGTTCCAAGGGCTCGGATCCAAGGTGACGCTCATTGAAAAAGAGAAAACTCTGCTCGCCACGCAACCG
>JBGPLV010000098.1:0-7246 GCA_041486625.1 Elusimicrobiota bacterium | reverse complement strand
TATCTCAAAAGTTCATCCGACGACCAAGGGAAATGGAGGCCTGGCTGCCGGACAGGCAGGGGTGAGGGATGGCTCGGTCGTGATTGCGGCGATCACAAGTTGCACCAACACGTCTAACCCTTCGGTTATGATCGGGGCAGGCCTCCTGGCGAAAAAAGCGATCGAAAAGGGGCTCGCCAGCAAACCCTGGGTCAAAACGAGCCTCGCCCCGGGCTCCAAGGTGGTCACAGATTACCACAAGGAGACCGGGCTCCTGCCCTACCTGGAAAAGCTGGGCTTTAGCCTGGTGGGTTATGGCTGTACGACCTGCATTGGGAACAGCGGCCCCCTGCCCGAATCCATCGGACAGGCGGTGAAGGAGAACGATCTCGTAGTCGCGGCGGTGCTGTCCGGTAACCGCAACTTTGAAGGACGAATTAATAGCCAAGTTAAAGCCAACTATCTGGCATCCCCGCCGTTGGTAGTGGCCTACGCTTTGGCCGGGCATATGGATTTTGATCCTTATAAAGATCCCATCGGTTCAGGGAAAGACGGAAAAGCATTGTATTTAAAGGATATTTGGCCGACTTCGAAAGAAGTTCAGGAGGCTGCTGCCAAGGTTGGAAAGGAGATGTTCGCTAAGGAGTACAGCGTGATCTTTGATGGAGACAACCGATGGAAAGCGCTCCCGTCTCCCACCGGACAGATTTTCACGTGGGACAAAACCTCTACCTATGTAAAGAACCCTCCCTATTTTGACAAGATGGGGCTTATACCTGACCCCTTAAGAGACATCGTCGGGGCCCGGCTTTTGGCAATCCTGGGCGATTCGGTGACGACAGACCATATTTCCCCTGCCGGCTCGATCCCGAAGGATAGCCCAGCCGGGAAATATCTGCTTGAGCTTGGGATCCAGCAGAAGGACTTCAACTCCTACGGCGCGCGCCGCGGCAATGATGAAGTCATGGTTCGCGGCACTTTCGGCAACATCCGGCTAAAGAACATGCTCGCACCCGGCACCGAAGGGGGTTATACCGTTCATCTGCCGGAAAAAACGCCGACTACGATCTATGAAGCATCCGTTCAGTATCGCAAAGAGGGCGTTTCCCTCATGGTGATCGCGGGCAAAGAATACGGCTCAGGATCTTCTCGTGATTGGGCGGCCAAGGGACCGGCTCTTTTGGGCGTGC
Source organism: Elusimicrobiota bacterium (assembly GCA_041486625.1). GTDB lineage: Bacteria > Elusimicrobiota > Elusimicrobia > 2-01-FULL-59-12 > 2-01-FULL-59-12 > JANLWZ01. Next base: position 6,077 of record JBGPLV010000098.1, on the reverse strand, counting down.
GAGCCGTCATCGCTGAAAGTTACGAACGCATCCATCGCTCGAACCTGGTAGGGATGGGCATTCTTCCGCTCCAATTCAAAGCCGGCGAAAACAGGCAGACGCTGGGCTTAACCGGCGAGGAAGTTTACACGATCGATGGAATCGCGAAAGATTTAAGGCCGAAGAAGGACATTCTAGTTAGAGCATCCGATGCTGCCGGGAAAACGAAGAGCTTTATCGTTATACTCCGCATCGATACCCCTGAAGAGATTGAATATTACCGCCATGGCGGGATTTTGTCGTACGTTCTGAGACAACTGGTCACTAATTGAGGTCGCCGCTGACCGACGCCGGTTTGGCCGGCACCTGCTCGAGCGGCTCGGCGGAGCGGATATTCTCGATAGAATAACTGGTGGTATTCAACATCCCTCCGGGAGTATTAAACCACACGCGTTCCTCATTCTCATCGTAAGTGGCGAACTTCCCCACAAAAACTTTTCCCTTCCGCAGCGTTAAGCGAAGCGCGTCTCCCCTTTTCTGCGCCAGAAAAAACTGGACGAGCTCCGAATGTTTCATCTGCTTTTCGCTCCCCTGGGGAAATCCGAGCTGAGCGGCCAGCGACCGGCCATCGATCGACCCTTTCAACGTCACCGGAAGACTGGAAGGCTCTTTCAAATAGATAAGGCCATCGGCCACACTCCCGGGCTGATAGGTGGCCGGCCAAAGAGATTCTGTCGCCAGATATTGCGCGTTGGCCTCCGCGTATTGCGGATCGGAGGTCGCCAGTCGCCCTTTAGGTCCTGCCTCGCATCGCTCATCGGCGCTCTTTTCCACCCCGGGAATACTCTCATGGGCGTCCAGAGTCTCTTTATGCTTTTTCTTCAAAGCCAGCAGATGCGCGCCTTTTTCCCCATACAGAAAGCACATCACTTCTTTGGGCGAAAGAACGGCCAAAGACACCCCGCCCCCATCGGTCGCGCTGAAGAGCCCAGGCCCTACTTCCAGCGGTTTGTCTAAGTTATTGCTCAGCCGAACGCGCAAGAAAACAATTCCCTTATCGATGATGCCCGAGGCGGTCAGGGCGAACGGTCCATCAAAAACAGTCACAGACTCATTTCCGGCGGCGGTCACTCCCGGCTTCACCCAACCGGCCAGATCGCAGACGGTTCCCAAACGGGGCCGAGCAGCATTCAAATGGACTTTCAGATGCTGGGAGGTTCCGTCTTTCTTGAGGACTTCGAACTCCGCGTCTTGAAGCGCCGCGCCGACGAGGTCTGACAGCGCGGATGCGTCACGGGGAATCTGCCCGTTCACGGACTTTAGAACATCCCCCACCGCGATCCCGGCTTTCTCGGCCGGAGAATCTTTTAAGACGCTGACCACCTGGCACTGCGGCGGGATTTTGGAGGAGCCGATGACGGGACTTAGACGTTTGATCTCAGGCGGGGCTGTCGCGCAACCGACCAATGATAGAGTCGCAAGGAACGCCAGACGTTTCATGAAGCGTATTTTACTATTCGAGCATCGCGTCATCAAAAGGAATATGCCGGGCGACCAGATCGGCTTTCCATCTGGCTTTGGCGAGCGGCATTTTTTGGCGGGCCATTCGGCTCCAAGGGGATTCAGGCGGGGTGAAAAGAGTGGCGGCTGTTTCATACCAGGCGTAGGAATCTCGAGGATTGGCCGCTTGCTCGCCCTCCAGATAGGCGTGCCTCGCGCGCAAGACCACATCGGCGCACACCATTCCGTATACAGCGACCGCTCCCAGAACAAACCAGAGGAGCTTTCGCCGCCAAGGATTCACCTCTTGGTGACTCTCTTGTTTTTCTCGTTGACGAAGACGACTTTCGGGGAAAAAGAAGGGACTTCACTTTCATCCACCATGGCGGAACTGATGATAATGAGCTTATCGCCCACCACGCCCAGACGCGCGGCGGCACCGTTTAAACAGATATTCCCTGACTTCTTGGGGCCGGGAATCGCATAGGTTTCAAACCGCTGACCGTTATTCAGGTTAAACACCTGGACCATTTCATAGGGAACGATACCCGCCGCCTCAAGGAGCGCTTCGTCCACCGAGATACTGCCTTCATAGGCGAGGTTCGTCTCCGTGACTGTAGCCCGGTGGATCTTTGATTTACACATCCACCGCATCATAACGAGATTATAGCGGAGCTGGGGTGATTAGGGTTGGGTAATCTTAATCGCGAGCACAGGACAGACGCTCTCGCAGGCGGTACAGAAAATGCAGTCCTTTTCGCGGATGGGGCGCGCCTTCTTAGTGGAGGCGGGGTGCCCGGGAGTTTCCTGCCAATCAAATACGTTCACTGGACACGCATCGATGCAAGCGCCGTCGGCGATGCACAAGTCATAGTCCACCGCCACCGCCGTGCCGTGAATGCCGAGCTTGGTGGGGGGCTCCACAGGGCCCCAAATATCGTACGCTCCGCCCTCACCTTTGCCGACGACCGTGCGGTGCTTCATGAAATCGGGATCAATGGGTGTTACCATGAGACATCCTCCTCAAGGGATTTTCCAAAAAATACTAATAATCGACTGGATCTGTCAAACCTTGCTTTTCATGTACTCGCGGTTCATTTGAGCGATAAAATCAACCGAGATTTCCTTGGGGCAGACGGCCTGGCACTCGGATTGGTTGGAACAATTGCCGAAGCCTTCCTTGTCCATCTGCGCCACCATGCCGAGCACCCGTTCTTTGGCTTCCACTTTTCCTTGAGGCAGGCTGGCGAGGTGTGAAACCTTGGCCGAAACGAAAAGCATGGCCGAGGCGTTTTTGCAGGCGGCAACACAGGCCCCGCAACCGATGCAGGCGGCCGCGTCCATGGAACGCTCGGCATCCGGCTTTGGAATAGGGAGGGTATTGGCGTCCGGCGCTCCGCCCGTATTCACTGAAACAAATCCCCCCGCCTGGATGATGCGGTCAAAGGCACTGCGGTCGCAGACCAAGTCTTTGACGATCGGGAAAGCCTTTGCGCGCCAGGGCTCGATCGTGATCGTGTCGCCGTCCTTGAACCTGCGCATGTGCAGCTGACAAACCGCCGTCCCCGGTTCATACTGCGCGCCATGCGGCACCCCGTTGATCACAAGAGAACAAGTCCCGCAGATTCCTTCGCGGCAATCGGAGTCAAACTCAATCGGCTCATGGCCGTTTTTGACCAGCTCTTCATTGACGACATCGAGCATTTCCAAGAAGGACATATCCGGCGAAATCCCCCGGGCTGGATATTCCACTAACCGGCCTGGACTCTTGGAATCTTTCTGCCGCCAGACTCGTAAAGTCAGATTCATCTTTTATCCTCTATTCCTACACAAACACCATCCCTCACCTGAGCTACGCTTGTCCTCTCCCTCTGAAAGGAGAGGAATTCTTGAAGGAACTCCCGATGTCCCCCTCTCCCTTCAAGGGAGAGGGTAGGGGGTGAGGGATGGTTTTGAGACATTCGTCCTCATCCCGGCACTCTCTTTCAATGTCGGCTGAGTTGAAGACAACTTTCCACCATATTCATAATCGTTATGATCGAAAATATAATTATGAGCCAGCCTGGAAATTTGTGTCTTGAAATCATTAGGATCTGAATACCCAGGAAGATAAATCCTACTTGTATTAAGAAATGACTGAAAAGCCATTGCTGAATATGGAAATTAAAAATATGGACTTCTGTATGGTATAGGTCGGGACTCGAAAAACGAACATAAAGCGCGGAGACAAAACACAGCAGAGCAATCCCTATCAAAAACTTACGGCTAAAATTTTCCAGTACGGGACTCACTGCATCTCCGCTGGACAACTAACCTTCATGCTCGCCACCCATATACCTTCGCCCTGATTGATGCATTTGATTGATGTTTCTCCAATTCCTCCAAAATCCTGTTCACTACCGGCTCCGTTTCTTTGAACACCTCAGAATCCCAAACTCTCACCACCCGAAATCCTTTGCTCTGCAAAAATTGAGTCCGCTTTTCATCCTTTGTTAGCTGTTCCGCATGCTGCCCACCGTCTAGTTCAACAATAAGTTTCCTCTCCAAACAACAGAAATCAGTAATATAGGGACCGACCGAATGCTGCCTGCGAAATTTATACTGCTCCAACTGCCGCGAGCGGAGCAGAGACTAGAGCTTACGCTCAGTGTCTGTTTGTTCATGACGTAACCTGCGGCGAAAGACAAGTTTAGAGACCACACCATCCCTCACCTAACCTCTCCCTTGAAGGGAGAGGAATGTTATGGATCCCGGCTTGAGACCGCCGGGATGACGTGCTCCGCACGTCACTTGTAGCTCCTCTGCGTGAGGTGGACTTCCTCGAAATTGAGCGGTTCTTTGTTCAGAATGGCCGGCGTCCCATCGCCGGCGTACTGCCAGGCGGCGACGTAACAGAAATTTTGATCGTCGCGCTTGGCTTCGCCTTCTTCGGTCTGATACTCCTCGCGGAAATGGCCGCCGCAGGATTCGTTGCGATGGAGCGCATCCTGCACCATCAGCTCGCCGAACTCAAGAAAATCCGCCACGCGGCCTGCGCGCTCAAGCGATCGGTTGAAATCCGTGTCTTCCCCCAAGACGGTCACGTTCTTCCAGAACTCCTCACGGATTTGCGGGATCTTGGCGAGCGCCTTCTTCAAACCCGCCTCGTTGCGTCCCATACCGCAAAACTCCCAGAGCAAGAACCCTAGTTCGCGGTGAAACGATGTTACGGTGCGTTTGCCTTTGACGGACAATAGCTTCTTGGTTCGGTCCCGGACATCCGCTTCGGCCTTCTTAAACTCGGGGTGGTCGGTTGTGACCGGCTTGCGGGGCGTCGAAGCGAAATAATGACCAATCGTATAAGGCAGCACAAAATAGCCGTCCGCCAACCCCTGCATGAGCGCGCTCGCGCCAAGCCGGTTGGCGCCGTGATCAGAGAAATTGGCCTCGCCGATCACGTGCAGACCGGGGATGTTGCTCATGAGGTTGTAGTCAACCCAAAGACCACCCATCGTATAGTGCACCGCCGGGTAAATGCGCATCGGGACTTTGTAGGGATTTTCTCCCGTAATGCGCTCGTACATCTCAAATAGATTGATGTAGCGCTCGCGAATCATTTTCTCGCCCAGCCGTTCTATCGCCTCCGCGAAATCGAGATAGACACCGCGCCCTCCGGGACCGACGCCGCGGCCTTCATCGCAGACTTGTTTAGCGGCACGGGAAGAGATATCGCGCGGAGCCAGATTCCCATAGGTCGGATATTTGCGCTCCAGGTAATAATCCCGTTCGGCTTCGGGAATATTACCCGGTGCGCGGTTGTCGCCCTTTTTCTTCGGAACCCAGACTCGGCCGTCATTGCGCAGCGACTCGGACATCAGCGTCAGCTTGGACTGATGATCTCCCGTCACGGGAATGCAGGTCGGATGAATCTGGGTGTAGCAGGGGTTGGCGAAGAACGCGCCTTTCTTGTAAGCGCGGAATGTCGCGGTGACATTGCAGCCGACCGCGTTGGTGGACAAAAAGAAAACGTTGCCATAACCCCCCGTGGCAAGTACTACGGCATCGGCGGCGTGAGACTCGATCTTTCCGGTTGTGAGATTTCTCGTGACAATTCCTCGCGCTTGCCCGTCCACAATCACCAACTCAAGCATTTCGGTCTGCGGGATCATTTTTACTTTCCCGAGACCGATTTGACACTCCAAAGCCTGGTAAGCGCCAAGCAAGAGCTGCTGTCCGGTCTGGCCACGCGCGTAAAAGGTCCGTGAGACTAGCGCCCCGCCGAACGAGCGGTTGTCTAAAAGTCCACCGTATTCGCGTGCGAAGGGTACACCCTGCGCGACGCATTGATCGATGATGTTATTGCTGACCTGCGCGAGACGATAGACGTTGGCTTCGCGCGAACGGAAATCACCGCCTTTGACGGTGTCGTAGAAAAGCCTGTAGACGCTGTCACCGTCGTTGGGGTAGTTCTTCGCCGCGTTGATCCCGCCTTGCGCGGCGATCGAATGCGCCCGGCGCGGGCTGTCCTGGTAGCAAAAGCATTTGACATGATAGCCCAGCTCCGCCAAGGAGGCAGTCGCCGAGGCGCCCGCGAGACCCGTTACCACCACGATCACGCT
>JBGPLV010000097.1:0-7267 GCA_041486625.1 Elusimicrobiota bacterium | reverse complement strand
GTGGAGCCTTCTTCTCCTTCCTTCCTGGACCAAGGGCAGGCGCAAAGCGGTTTCAGGAACCGCTTTAACACTCTTCCAAGTGCTGTTGGGAGGCTCCATCGTAGGCGGCCTGTTCGGTCGATTGGATGCTTTAACGAAGACGGCATTTGTCGTGGGACTCCTATCAATCCTTCTGGTGGGTGTGATCTCGGCCCCTGACGAATGAGGAGGTGAGGCAAGTGGCGACGATAATTTTTGCCGTGACAGCGATGTTTCTAATCGCGCTGATCTGGATGAAACTGGAGGACTATTTTTCTCATAGGAAGCACCCAAAGCTTCCTTAAGCTCATCAAGGACTCCATGAGTACTCCCATCGTCATTTTGATTGGTTTGCTGGTTGCGTGTTTGGCGCTTTTTGCCATCTTCGAACTCATTGACCGTTTCTCCTCCACTCACCACACCCTTCGACGGTAAGGATCCATAAGTCCCGCCCACTCCACGCTGCCTGCACCCCTTCCGGCGATTTTCATTTCCTCCCAATCAAGAATGCTTATTTTCGAGCCTCCGGCTCAGCAGGGTAGGCGTCTACTGTAGGGCCTGATCGAGAGACCAGGGCGGGAGGTATTTACTGAGCCGGTAAACCACCAGTGAAAGCCCCAAAAGCACGATGTCCAGAACCATGGTTTGATGGGGAGTCAGGCTGTGGGCGCCGAAGCAGCCGCACGTGGTCAGATCAATATGCCGCAAAAAAGTTGAGCCGACCGAAACGGCAAATGACGTCGCGAGGAGAGCGGCGGCAAGAGCGGCCTGACGGGTGCAGAAACCGCTTAGGATGAAAAGGCCGACCCACATCTCCACGTAAGGGAGGAGGGAGGAGAGAGGAGTGAGGAGGAAAGGGGGGAAGAGCTCATAGGCTTCAAGAATGGCGGAGAACTCGGCCGTGGGGCCGGCGGCCTTCATGAAGCCGGCATAAATGAGCACCCCGCCAACGATCACACGCCCAAATAATTGGATGTATTTCATTGGCGTAGGGCCTTTTCGATAGCTCGCGCGCCGTCCGTCGCGAAAACCTGTCCCACCAGGCGCTCGTCACCCACAAAGAAAGTCGGTGTCGCTGCGACCTGGCGCTCCTGCGCTTCCTTCGCGTCCTGTTCAATGACCGCCAGGCGGGACGGATCCGCATAGCAGGCCTGGAACTTGGGGACATCGAGGTTCACCGATTGGGCGATCGCCATGAAACTAGTGGTCGGGTCCTGCAGACTTTCCCAGGACATCTGAGTTTGAAACAGCCGGTCATGATACGGCCAAAAATGATCCTGGGTGGCGGCGCATTCCGCGGCATGCGCGGCGGGCATCGCGTTCTTATGAATTTTGGTGAGCGGATAGTATTTATAGATGAGCCGAATTTTACCCTTATAGATGTCCAGGAACTGATGCAGTGTCGGTTGGATCTTCGCGCAGCTCGGGCACTGAAAATCGGAATATTCCACGATCACGACCTTCGCCCCGGGATCGCCCATCTGCCGCGCCTTGGGAGCGGCCAGAATCGGTCCCCAGCTCGTTTGCTTCACCGACTGGACCGCGATGACCGGGGCCAAAATGAGAAACGAACCCACCAAAAAGCGTTTCAAATTCACCCCCATATCAAACAAAATTTCATTGCATATTTCCTCTCGTGGCATTACATAAGAAGACCGTTATGGGATTCATCATCACTCAGGTGGTTGTCGCCCTGGCTGTCGCGATGGGCTGGGTGTGCTGGCTCTTGGCGCAGCGCTGGGCGCGTCGCATGGCACTCCCTCATGTCTTGCGGGAAAAAGCGCTCACATTGGGACCTCACGGCATCATCATCGCCGATGCCACGCAGCCGGATCTTCCCGTGGTTTATGTCAACCGCGCTTTTGAAAAGATCACCGGGTATTCGGCCCAGGAGGTCCTCGGCAAAAATTGCCGGTTTCTCGAAGGAACGGACCGCGACCAAAAGGGGCTTCAGGAGGTGCGCCGAGCGCTGAAAGAACAGCGCGACTGCCGGGTCCTTCTGCGCAACTACCGCAAGGACGGCGCTCCGTTTTGGAACGATCTTTTCGTGTCTCCCGTCCGCAATGACATGGGGCGTGTCGTCCAGTATGTGGCGATTCAGCAGGATGTGACCGAGCGTGAGCAAACCACCCGGCGTCTGGCGACGGATGCCGCCGTCGTTCGCGCCCTGGCGGAGTCCCCTTCCCTCTACGAAGCAGTGCCCCGCATCCTTCAGGCGATCTGTCAGGCACAGGAGTGGGACCTTGGCACGTTTTGGCGCCTGGACCCCAGGACGCAGGTCCTACAGTGCGTGGACCAGTGGCATCCGGCAGACTTGGAACTTCAGGATTTTGAAAATTTTATCCGTGAAACCACCGTCACGCGCGACATGGGAGTGCCCGGTTACGTGTGGGCCCGGGGGGAACAGGTCTGGCTGCCCGACCTGACCACGGATCCTCGCTTTCCGGAATCCGCCCTGGCCGCTCAAGCGGGTTTGGTGAGCGCGTGCGGATTCCCCATTGCCAACCGCCGCGGCCTTCAAGGAGTGCTTGTGTTTTACAGCCGGCGTATCTGGCCGCTCTCCAAAAACCTTTTGCTTCTCATGGTGGGCACGGGCGCCCAGATCAGCCAGTATATGGAGCGCGAGCAGGGGGTCATAGAGCAAAAAGAATTGACCATCCTCGAACGGGGCTTGGCAGAGTTTATGGGGGAAGGCTTGATCGCGATGGACCGCGAGGGCTACTGTATCTATGTGAACATGACGGCTGGCCGAATGCTCGGCTACCATCCCCGCACCCTCTTGGGACAGAGCGTACATGAGTTCTTGCACCCCGCGGCCAGCCCCGCCGCCTGCGCGCCGGGCGAATGCCCGGTGTTATTGTCCCTTCAAAGTACACGAGCTGTTTATGTCGACGACCCGGGGGCGGTTTTCCGGCGCAATGACCGCGACCCTCTGCCCGTCGCCTACACCACCTCGCCCATTATCCACCAGGATTTGATCCAGGGGGTTGTGATTACGTTTGTGGACGACTCCGCCCGACGCGCCCGGGACCAGGAATTACGCCGCACGCTGGCAGAAAAAGAAGAAGAGATCAAACGGATCCAACAGATGCTTTCCCACCCTCGCGAGGGCCGGAAGGAACCCAGTCCCTCCGACCTCCTCATCGACAAAATCCGGAAACTGCTTGGTTAACCCTCATCCGGCCTACGGCCACCTTTTCCCTGAAGGGAGAAGGTCTACATCACGGTCGTAGGCCCTCGCCCTTTAGGGAGAGGGACGGGCGAAGCCCGAGGGTGAGGGCGAGTCACCTGTAAAAAACCCCTTGCAACACCGTTAAATCGCGTCAAAACTGGTATGCCATGGGTAAACCCCTTTCGCGGGCGGAGGTCGGTTTGGAGTCGGCGCATCAGTTTGCACTGGTGGGCCGCTTAAAGAAGGCCATCGAAAAAGAAGAGTTCATGCTCTTCTACCAGCCGCAAGTCGATCTGGGGACCGGCCGCATCGTCGGCATGGAAGCCCTTCTGCGCTGGCAAGTCTCGGATCTCGGCATGATGCCTCCTTCCGAGTTTATTCCGGTAGCCGAAGAGAGCGGGCTGATCGTTCCGCTGGGAGAGTGGGTGCTCAAAACCGCCTGCGCCCAGAACAAGCAGTGGCAAAACGCCAAATTGCCGCACCTGTCCGTCTCCGTCAATTTGAGCGGCCGGCAGTTCCATCACCAGAATCTCGTCGAGAAAATCGGGGCCATCTTGCAGGAAACGCGTCTGGAACCCCAGTGGTTGGATCTTGAGATCACCGAGACCTACGCCATGCAGGACGCCGATTTTACGCTGGCGATCCTCAAGGAACTCAAGCGCATGGGCGTGCACATCTCCATCGATGATTTCGGCACCGGGTATTCCAGCCTCAGCCATTTGAAGCACTTTCCCATCGACACCCTGAAGATCGACCGTTCCTTCGTCAAAGACCTGGCCTCCGATCCCAAGGAGGAAGCCATCGTTTCGGCGATCATCGTGCTTGCCCACTCACTGGGTATGGATGTCGTGGCCGAAGGGGTGGAGACAGTTGAAGAGTTGGCCATCGTCAAAAAGCACCATTGCGACAAGATGCAAGGGTTCCTCTTCAGCCGGCCCATCCCCGTCCCGGATTTTGAGACGTTGCTCCGCTCCGGCAAAACTCTATAATAAGCGCTAGGCGCCATGGCGATTCCCCTGCATGTCCTTATTGTTGAAGACTCGGAGGAGGATACTCAGCTCCTTCTCTATGCCCTCAAGAAGGGCGGCTATGGCCCCGTCTACGAGCGGGTCGACACGGGTTCGGCGATGGAGATGGCCCTGGCCCGCCGGAAATGGGATGTTATCGTCGCGGATCACAACCTGCCGCATTTCAGCGCCTTGAAGGCGCTCGATCTCCTGAAAGAAAACGGCTACGACATTCCCTTCTTCATTGTTTCCGGAAGTATTGAGGAGAATTTGGCCGTTCAAGCCATGAAAGCCGGCGCCCAGGACTATGTGATGAAGAACAACCTCACGCGCCTGTGCCCCGCGATCGAGCGCGAGCTCACCGAAGTGGAAGTCCGGCGCGACCGCACGCGCGCCGAGGCCACCGTCGAGCACCAGGCGCATTACGATTTACTGACCAATCTTCCGAACCGGACCACCTTTAAGGACCGTCTGACGGTGGCGCTCGCGCAAACCGGCCGGAACCGCAAGATGCTGGGCATTCTCTTCGTGGATCTTGATCGTTTTAAGACCATTGTCGACACCCTGGGCCACACGATCGGCGACAAGCTCCTGCGCGGCGTCGCGGAACGTCTGCGGGCCTCACTTGAAGAGGGCGATACGCTGGCGCGCATGGGGGGCGATGAGTTTGTCATCCTCCTGCCGCAAATTAACCGGGCGGACCGCGCGGTGCGCGTGGCGCAGCGGATTATCGAGGCGATCAAGCCTCCCTTTCATTTTGATCAGAACGAGCTGCACATCACCATGAGCATCGGAATCACGCTCTATCCTTACGACGGGGAAGACGCGGATACGCTCTTAAGAAACGCAGACACGGCGCTCTACCGGGCCAAAGAGCAGGGCCGCAACAATTATCAGCTTTACACGCCCGCCATGAACGCGCGCGCCTTCGAGCGCCTCGCGCTTGAAAACAGCCTCCGCAAGGCCGTGGAGCGAAAGGAATTTCTTCTGCATTACCAGCCCCAGGTCCATATGAAAACGGGCGCCATCATCGGAACGGAAGCGCTGGTGCGCTGGCAGCATCCTGATCTGGGGCTTGTCTTTCCGGCTGAATTTATCTCTATCGCGGAGGAGACCGGGCTCATCACCCAGTTGGGGGAGTGGGTGATCCGGACCGCCTGCACGCAAAACAAAGCGTGGCAAAAAGCCGGCCTGCCGTCGATGACGGTGGCCGTCAACTTGTCCGCCCGGCAGTTCCAGCAGCAGGATCTGGTCGAAACCGTGGCCCGGATTTTGAAGGAAACGGGTCTTGAAGCGCGATGGCTTGAAATGGAAATCACCGAAGGGATCGCCATGCAGAATGCCGACTACACCAATGTGCTTTTGCGAGGGCTTAAAGACATGGGCGTGAAAGTGGCGCTCGATGATTTCGGCACGGGGTATTCGTCGCTCAGTTATTTGAAAAAATTTCCCATCGATACGCTTAAGATCGATCAATCGTTCGTTCGCGACCTGACCCTCGATCCGAACGACGCCGCGATCGCCAACGCCGTCATTGTTTTGGCGCATAGCTTGAAGCTGAACGTGATCGCCGAAGGCGTGGAAACGCGGGATCAAGAAACGTATTTGCGCGAGCATCAGTGCGACGTCTCCCAAGGGTTTCTCTTCAGCAACCCGCTGCCGGCCTCCGCCCTCGAATCCCTCGTCCGTCAACATCTGCAAAAAACCGCTTAGACACACACCTTCTCCCCAACGTGGGAGAAGGCGGCGAAGCCGGGATGAGGGGGCCAATCACCGAAGTTTCCCCTCACCCAGCGGCCGCAGCGGCCACGCCCTCTCCCACGTTGGGGAGAGGGGAAGATCCCATTGATTTTTAGAGTCGTCCCTGCTACAGAATCCTATGCAAGTCCAACGTAAAACCGCCGCATTCCTTTTGCCGGGAATGCTTCTCTTTTTTGGCTTAACCATCTTCCTTTTTTATCTGCCGGCGCAATACCCCCTGATTGCGCTCCTTTTTTTCACCTTTGTTTTGACCACGGCGGTCCTCATCTCGCTCGAGATGGCGGCGGTCTTTGGCGTGCTCGTCACCTTGATCGAGTTCGGGGGGGTCGGGGTGGTCCCGGGCCCCGACAAGGCATGGATGGCCGGTCACATCGTGCTCCTATGGGCAGGCGTGTTTCTCGCGCAGCGTTTCGCCACCCGCGACACGCTTGATGAACGCCAATTCAATGAAATCATTCAGGAGCGACAGCAGACCTTGCTCAATCTGGGAAAGGAAAAAGAAAGCCTGGACAAGCGCCTGGTCGAGCTGGGCAATCAGGCCTCCCTGCGCCGGCATCTCTTTGACGCCGTGCAGCAATTGGCCAGTCTCTTAGATCCGGTGATGGTGCGGCAGCGGCTGATGGAGTTTGTGCGTTCCATTATCGGGAGAGGAACCATTCATTATTTTGCCGGCAACTCCCCGCGCGATCCGATGGACCGCTGGTTGATGGAACGCAAGCTTTCGCTTTTGGTGACCGATCTTGCCCAGGACAGCCGCTTTAAAACCGTGCGGGCGGGCAACGAAGTCCGTTCAGTCCTGGCCGCGCCGATCGTTGTCGAGCGGCAGCTTGTGGGGATCATCCGCTTAAACGGTTTTGAACCCCAGATGTTTTCCATCGGAGACTTGCGGATCCTGGAGGCGCTTTCGCTCATGGCGTCCTTGGCGCTGGAAAACCTGCAACTTCTAGCCAAACTGCATGAAGGCGCCGTGCGCGACAATCTCACCGGGCTCTACACGCGCAAGTTTTTCGATGAACGTCTGTCGGAAGAAATCCTGCGCGCCGGGCGCTATCAGACCGAGTTCTGTCTCCTTCTCATGGACATCGATCACTTCAAGCGCTACAACGACACCTACGGTCATGCCGCGGGAGATCAGGTCCTCGTGCGTTTTTCCCAGGTCCTCGGGCGTCTCGTGCGCCCCGTCGACTTGCTCGCGCGCTACGGCGGGGAGGAATTTGTCCTGATCCTTCCCCAGGTCACTTCGGTCCAGGCGCGTGAGATGGCGGAGGCGATCCGCGAGGCGATCGCCGCGGAGATTTTCCAGTTCGGT
>JBGPLV010000096.1:0-7284 GCA_041486625.1 Elusimicrobiota bacterium | reverse complement strand
TTCAGTGACCGGCTTTGAAGTGGATGCCTCCAAAGTCAAAAATCTACTGGCGGGGAAATCCTATATTGGGGACGTCGAAAGCCAAGAAATCCGCGAGCTGGTCAAAACGAAAAGGCTCACCGCAACGACGGATTTTGCGAAACTGCGCGGCATGGACGCGATTATCGTCTGCGTCCCGACTCCTCTCAATAAAACCAAGGATCCCGATGTTTCCTACATTGACCAGGCGGCGCGTAAAATTGCGCACACGCTGCGCCGCGGGCAACTCATCATTCTTGAAAGCACGACCTATCCCGGCACCACGCGCGAAAATGTGCTGCCGCTTTTGGAAGGTAAAGGGCTCAAAGTGGGCCAGGATGTTTTCCTGGCGTTTTCGCCAGAGCGGATTGACCCAGGCAACAAGCAGTATAAACTCTCCAATACGCCAAAAGTTGTAGGGGGAATCACACCCGCCTGCAGAGACCTGGCCGTCATTCTCTACAGCCAAATCGTCAAGCAGGTGGTTCCCGTCTCGAGCGCGGAGGCCGCGGAGCTGACCAAGATTCTCGAAAACACGTTTCGCGCGGTCAACATCGGACTGGTGAATGAAATCATGATGATTTGCGACAAGCTCGGCTTGAGCTCATGGGAAGTCATCGATGCGGCGTCCACCAAACCTTACGGATTCATGCCGTTTTATCCGGGTCCCGGCCTCGGCGGCCACTGCATCCCCATCGATCCGCACTATCTCTCCTGGAAAATGAAATCCCTGAACTTTGCGGCACGGTTCATTGAGCTCGCCGGAGAAATTAATTCGCATATGCCCGATTTTACGGTGAACAAGATCATGCGGACGCTGAATCAGCGTAAAAAACCGATCAACGGATCGAAGATTCTCATTTTAGGCGTCGCCTACAAGGCCAATGTGTCCGATATGCGTGAGTCGCCCGCGTTAGACGTCATTCATCTTCTCCAACAGATGGGAGCAGACGTCAGCTTTCACGACCCCTATGTTTCAGGAATCATCGTGGATCACCACAAGCTGACCAGCCGTCCGTATTCGACGCAATTGCTTCGACAATCCGACGCGGTCGTGATCACCACCGCCCACAGCGCGTTTAATCCCAAGGAAATTCTGGAACATTCCAACCTCGTGATCGATACACGGAACATGTTGCGGGGCTTAAAAGCCGATCACCTCGTACGTCTTTGATCGCTTTTCTGGCCTTCGCTTTCCCACTAGCACTCTACTTGAGTTTTCCATCGTCCTTATGGAATTTTGACGGCGTCGCCTGCGCAGCGGCACTGGAACTGGGTCAACCGACCTATTTCTTCCATTCCAATCATTTGCTCTACGGTTTCTTGGGAGTGCTGTTCTGGAAATGGATCGGCATGCCTCTCGGATTATCCCGCGCCCTGCCGGCCCTTCAGCTCTTTACCTCTCTTCTTGCTTCATTCGGGCTCGTCGGTCTATACCGATTACTGCAACCCCTGTTGGAAAATCGCTGGCACGCTTTTCTTCTGGCCTCCGCTTTGGCGGGCACGGCGGCCTTTTGGGTCTGGAGCGTTGAAGCCCAGGTCTATGCCCTGGGCTTTGCCGCGCTGGCTTGGGCGACATTTGTCTTAATCCATTATGAACACCATCATAAATATATCTTTGTGGGTATATTGCACGGCGCCGCCGTCTTGGGTCATGTCATGCATATCTTGTGGACAATCCCCGCCCTGTATTGGATCGGACGAAATCTAAAAGCGGTTCGCCAATACTTCGCGTTTCTCTTGCTGATGACCTTCATCCCTTATCTTTTGGTTGTCGGCTTGGTGGTCATGCCCGGCCGGGATAGTCGCCGCGTGCTCATTTGGCTCAAAGGCAGTGTAGGACTTACTCCGGACCGGAGCTGGGCTTGGCATTGGCCGGGCTGGAACGGTCCCTGGGTATGGCTCAGATCCACCGTCCCAACATTCTGGGGGAGTTTCTGGCCTTACGGCAAGACCTCGACGGCGCCTTGGCTGTGGTTTCTAACAATTGTCTCGGTGGCATGTTTTTTATGTCTGCTCATCGGTGGTTCGCAGAGGAAATCCGAAAGACTGACTTCGTTTAGCTGGATTTGGCTTGCTGTTTACGGTCTTTTTTTGTCCACCTGGGAACCGGCGACTCTGTGTTATCGAATGACGGATGTTCTGCCGGTGGGGATTCTTCTGGCCCTCGGGCTTCGTCGGTGGCGTCCCGTGTTTCAAGTCGTTCTCGCTCTGCTCTTTTTGGGCAGTACGCTGACCGTGAATTTTGTGAGCCGTATTCTTCCCATGCACCAGCCGGATCAAAATGCGGTCTATCAAGAGACGATAATGTTATCTAAAATGACCCCGCCCAATTCCGTGTATGTGACCAACGGAGGGTTGCTTTGGATCTATCTTCTGTATTTCACCGGCAGGACGGCATGGAACGCCGATGCGTTTGAGCCGCGGCGTCTGGAAGAGGAAATCGCGCGCCAGAAGCAAAGCCGCCCCGTGTATGTTCGACAAGGATCTTCATGGCAAAAGATTCCGTGAACCCGCCCTCACCCCCACCCTCTCCCGCCTTCGGCGGGAGAGGGAGTAAGGGTGAGGGCACACGACGACCGAAGGTCGTCGTGGTGATGCCCGCCTACAACGCGGAAAAAACTGTGGCCAGAACGGTGGCCGATATTCCACCCGGCACGGTCCATGAGATTATTCTGGTGGATGATTGTTCCACGGATCAAACGGTGGCGGTCGCTGAGAAGCTGGGGCTGAAGGTGATCCGGCACCAGGAAAACCTGGGATACGGGGGAAATCAGAAAACGTGCTACCGGTCGGCTTTGGACACCGGAGCGGACATTGTCGTGATGATCCATCCCGACTATCAATACGACGCGCGACTGGTCCCTTATCTCACCGGACTTCTTAAAGACAACATCTGCGATGTCGTCTTGGGCAACCGCATCCGCACGCGCCGGGAAGCACTCGAGGGCGGGATGCCGGCTTACAAATACATCTCCAACCGATTCTTGACAATGGTTGAAAATCTCTTCATGGGTCAGAATCTGGGAGAATGGCACTCGGGGCTGCGCGCCTACACGCGGCAGGTGTTGGAAACCATTCCCTGGGAAAGGAATTCGGACGACTTTGTTTTTGACTGCGAATTCCTCGTCCAGGCGGCGGCGTTTGGGTTTCGTCTTGGAGATATCCCTGCACCCGCACGTTACTTTGAAGAGGCTTCTTCGATTAATTTTAGCCGCAGTGTTCGCTACGGACTCGAGTCCCTTAAAAGCATCTTCCGCTACTACCTTCACCGCGCGCGCGTATGGCGATGCCCACTCTTCGAACCGAAATAAAACGCGTTCTGATAATTGCCTTCTGGGTCGTCTTCAGCTTGGGATATTTTGACCGATTCCCGTTACCAGGCTTTCTTTCCAAAGTTTATCTCATCCTACTCGCCGGACTGGTCACAGCGTCCGCATGCGGCTACGGTACCGTTCTTGTGAACCGTTTGATTCCAGATTCTCTCGAACCACCAGAATTTATGGTGTTTTCCGCCGCGGTCGGTTTTGGAATTCTCTCTCTGGGCATGGTTTTTGCTGGCGCCGTAGGGCTCTGGACTCATGGAGGAGCCGTCATGCTTATCGTCCCAGGGCTTCTCCTGAGGTGGCGGTATCACAAAAAACGTCATTCCCCGCGGTCTCTGGCAGGGAATCCGTCATGGCCTTACGATGGACCCCCGACTACGGCCTCTGGGATGACATCATTTGTTCCGTTCTTCTTAATCGCCACTGGCGCTATTCTCAGCCTTCTGATCGCCTTTTCGCCCATCACGTACTACGATTCTCTGGTTTACCATTTCGCGCTGCCGCAAGCCTACATTCAAGCCCGGCATTGGATCGGTCATCAAGAGCTTATTTACTCCGCGTTTCCTCAGACCATGGAAATGATCTGGACGCTGGGGACGTTGTTGGGCGGCGATTTGCTGGCGAATCTTTTAGGGTGGGGCATGGCGGTGGTTGGCGTTTTGGCCGTTTACTCGTACGCGAAACGTTTTCTGGGAAGCCGGGCCGCGATTTGGGCGGCGGTTTTTCTGAGCGTGATGCCGGCGTATCTGCTGTTGAGCTCCGGAGGTTACGTAGATGTGAGTCTCGCGGTGTTTTCCTTTTTAAGCTTTTATGCCTTATGCCTTTGGAAGGAATCTCAACTGTCCGGATGTTTGGTCCTGGCGGGAGCGCTGGGAGGCTGGGCGATGGGAACAAAATATACGGGCGCCATTGCCTTGGGCATCGGCATGCTGATCATTCTCAAGGAAACGCATCCACGCACGCTTAAGACGATCATCACGCACCAGACGATCTACGCAGGCGTTGCCTTCCTCGTTTTTAGCCCCTGGCTGGTGAAGAATCTTTATTATATGGGAAATCCTGTTTTTCCTTTTTTGCATTCATGGAGCCTCAAACCCGCCAATCCCTGGCTGGGGGCGGCGGCCGAAGGGTATTTCCGCGGCCTGACGGAATACGCGCCGCGGTCAGGCTGGCATCTTTTTAAACTGATTTGGGATATGGCCGTCCACGGGCTCGACTTCGGGGGGGGAATGGATGTTCTGGGAGATTTGGGATGGGCGCCTCTTTTTGCCTTTTTACCGACCGTCTTGCTGGCGAGGAAAAAAACTTCGCACGTGTGGCTCGTTCTCTTCTATTGTATCTGCTTCTTTCTGGCCTGGGGAATGAGTCGGCCTGTTCTTCGCTTTTTTCTGCCCCTCGCGCCCTTCCTGGCGTTGGGCGCCGCTTACGGTTACGATCAGGGGGTTCGCGCGCAGACCCGGACCTTTCGACTGTTCGGCCAAGCCTTCTTAACGATTCTCTTGTTGTCCAACTTCCGTCTTTTCTTTGAGGTGACTGATGTACTTTCCCTCTTCCGTGTGCCGCTCGGATTCGAATCAAGCGCACAGTATCTCTCTCGTATCCTGAGTAATAATTATTACCCGGCGGCTTCGTTCATTAATCATTCATTATCCAATGATACGCTCACGTACGTGATAGGGGATCAACGCAGTTATTATTACAATAGGCCTATTCTGGTGACTCCTGCGTTTAATAAAAATCCTCTCACGGAGTGGGCCAATGAGGCAATATCAGCGGAAGATTTGGCGGCGCGCTTGAAGGCGCGGCACATTACCCACCTCCTTATTAATGACATGGAAATGAAGCGCCTGGATAGTGCGTATCATATTTTTCCATTTACTCCTAAAGGCCAAAAAAACTGGGAGACGCTTCGGTCTCGTCTCGCGCATCCGGTATACCGCGACAATCACTGTGAAGTACTCGCCCTCTGATGAGTTCGGACAAACTTTATTTCGGCTGCTTCCTCTTGGCCCTGGTTGTTTCGCTGCTGGCGACCCCCCTCATGCGTATGCTGGCCATTTCGCTGGGAATCCTTGACCACCCGTTATCGGATGTAAAGACGCATAAAGCACCCACTCCCTATCTCGGAGGCATGGCGGTTGCTTTTGGAATGTCCGTCGCGCTCTTATTTGCCCGCGCTTACACCCGTTTTCCAACGGGAACGCTCCGGTCCCTTCGTGGAATCTTTTTCGGCGGAACTATTATTCTTCTCTTGGGACTCGTAGATGACATTAAGCTGAAGGGCCTGGGATATCGTTTTAAATTCTTGGTGCAGATCACGGCGGCCCTGTGTTTGCTTTCCTTTGATATCCGTATTCATTTTGTTCGTCCGACCTGGGTGGGAGACTTCCTGACGATCGTTTGGGTGGTCGGCATCATTAATGCCGTCAACATCATCGACATCATGGACGGCCTGGCGGGAGGTATTGCCATTATCTCCAGTCTGGGATTTCTTTTTATATCGCTGCCGTCCGAACAAATTTATGTCAATTTTGCCTCTTCGGCGCTGGCGGGCGCGCTCTTGGGTTTTATTCCTTTCAATCTCTCCCGACGGCATAAAATATTCCTCGGGGACACGGGCAGCCTCTTTACGGGATTTATGCTCGCCGCGCTGTCGATGGGGACCTCTTACACGCATGTCAATAACGCCGGCGTGTTCGCGCCCATCCTCGTTCTCGGCATTCCCCTCTATGACACGATCCTGGTGTTCTTTCTGCGCCTGCAAAAGGGAATATCTCCGTTTTTGGGGAGCCATGATCATTACGCTCTCCGGCTGGAAAGACACGGTTTTTACCGGGAAGAGATTCTGGTCCTCTCTTACGCGATGAGTCTCCTGCTGACCTTTGCGGCTTATGAAGTCACCTTGGTCATCTTTGAATACGCGATGTTGAATAATGTCCTGGTCGTCGCATTGGCGTTGGGTTTTGGCTCGTGGCTCGCCAGAATTCGGATTGATTGATGAATCACGTCCGGACATTAATTCTAGGCGGGGGGATGTCAGGGCTTTCATGCGCCTACCACCTCAAAGAAAACTATCTCTTGGTGGAACGGTCAGATGAACCTGGTGGCCTATCCCGCTCCATTAAGCAGGACGGATTCGTTTTTGACCATACGGGCCACCTTCTACACCTGCGACATCCCTATACCCTGAAACTGATTCCGCAGCTTCTGGGTGATAATCTGGTCCTCAACCAACGCCGGGCGTGGATTTATTCCCACCGTACTTACACGCGGTATCCTTACCAAGCCAATCTCTACGGCCTGCCGATTAAAGTGATTGAAGAGTGTTTAAAAGGGGTGGTCCAAGCCCAGCTCCGACAGGAATCAGCGCCTGAAAAACAACCCGAGAGCTTGAAAAGTTGGGTGCTGCGGACGTTTGGGAAAGGTTTCGCCAAACACTTCTTCTTCCCTTATAACGAAAAACTTTGGACGGTCTCGCCAGACGTCTTGACAGCGGAGTGGGTCGCCCCGTTTGTGCCCAAACCCTCGATTCAAGAAGTCATTAACGGCTCCTTCTCGGACCAAACGAAAAAATACGGCTACAACGCGAGTTTTTATTACCCGAAGGAAGGGGGAATCCAAGCGCTGGCCTTTGCTTTTGCCCGCGACCTTCCCAATATTCAGCTCAACACCGCCGTGAACTCCATCGACCTGGGCCGAAAAGAAGCCGTCTTGTCCACAGGAGAAACCGTGTCGTACGAGTTTTTGGTCAACACCGCGCCGCTGAGTCGGTTCCTCGAGTTGGCGACAAACCTCCTGCCGGAGATCGCCGACACGCGAAAATCACTCCGCTCAAGCGCGGTGTACGATATCAACCTGGGGATCAAACGTCCCCAGATTTCGGACAAGCATTGGATCTACTTCCCGGAAAAGATTTTTCGCTTTTATCGCGTGGGGTTCC
>JBGPLV010000095.1:0-7306 GCA_041486625.1 Elusimicrobiota bacterium | reverse complement strand
GCATCGCCGAACTTGGCCGGCTAGACCCCAGCTACTGGACGCAGGAAAAGATAGGGGCGGTGGTCGGAAAGTCGCAAAGCGAAGTTTCAAGAACGCTTCGATTTTTAGATTTTTCCGATGCCATTAAAGAAAATATGCGACGTCGCATAATCTCGGAAGGCCATGCCGTGGAGCTCCTGCGCCTGCCCAACGCCGATCTTCAAGCCCAGGCGGCCAAAAAGATTGCGGCCGGTCTTTCAATCATGGAGACGCGCAGGCTTGTGAACGGGCTTCTGGGGGGGTAAAAAGGGAAGAAAATCGTCCAAGCGTCTGTTCTCTTTGCCTGAGCCCAAACCGGCGGATCCGTTGGCGTCAGTATGGGATTCCCTGTCCAAGGACTTGCCCGCTGTCCTTTTTATCAATTATCAAGATCCGAACCAATGGACGTTCACCCTTGGGGCTCCAGCTACCGGGGTGGAAGAAGCGTTGACAGAAACGTTAGGGGCGGTGGTTCAGGCGCTCTCTCTCCTTTGTCATCCCCCGCGGTCGCTGGCGGGGGATCCATCGCAGCCATTGACGGCATGATGGATTCCCGCCAACAATCCGCGGGAATGACATCAAAGGAGCCTCATTTCCCAATGACCCCCGCCGAACAAGCCGAGCTGGAAACGATCGCGGCCCAATCCTCCGGCCCCGATCCAGTTTATGCGTGGATCTTCGGTTCTGAGCATGAGCTGACCAAGCTGGTGGCCAACGAGACTTGGGAAAGCTTCGAGGTCAAGAACGGCCGGGAAGGGCTGCCCAAGCTGCTGGAGGGATTGAAACAGTACCAGTTTACAGAAAATGGGGGTTTGACCACCCAGCCGTGATGAAATCCTTTTCCCGCCTCATCGCCATTCTTCTTGTTACGTGCCTCATCACGGATCCATCGACCGCGTTCGCTCTTACTCATCCCCTCTCCCCGACGTGGGAAAGGGCGGGAGTGAGGGGGGACATTTTCCAAGAACAAGCCTTGGCCAATCGCTTGGCCGCCGCCTTCAGAAATGAGCAGAACCGCTTGGTGGCCGCAGGCATCTGTCTGGGCGCCGCCCCGGTCGAGCCGCCGACCAAACTGTTTGGCTGGGCTTGGGTCAGCGCGATTGGTGCAGGATTCTTGACGTACGGACTGACAGGCGGATTCGAAGGAGTGCAAGCCGTGGGAGTTATTCCCTTGCCCGACTTCGCGGCGATGATTGTTTGGATGCTCCCCGCGCATCGTGGCTTGTTTGCCGTGATGGCCGGCCTTGCGACCGCTCTGGCGGTCCTTATTGGCACGGCGAAAATTCCCGAAGATCAGCCTCCTCTCGCTCGACATTTGCTGCCAATGGAAAAAAGGGTTTCGCAAGTAATGCAAAGGCTTAAAGCAAACACTCCTTTGAAGCTGCTTTCGCTTGAAGACTTAGCTCTGGAAACCGACCTTAGCACCGCTTATTTGCGATCGCTCATGCAGAAAAATCCTGCCTTCGGCCAAAACGTTCGTACGTTTCTTCATGAGTTCAACAGCCGTTTCGCACCGAAAAGCCACAATTTGCCGCAGCCGCTTATGGCCAAAATTGAACGAATCTTGCATCATGATTCTAAAAAGTTAATCGATCTATGGACGGAAGCTAGCAAGGCCAAGAACGCGCGGGGCTCGCCAAGGCCCTTGATGGGCATGCACAGAAAGCCTCAGGAGGCGTTACTCTTACTGGTGGAGAAAGTCCTCCTAGCGGAGGATGCCGACCCAACTTTACGATCGGAAGTCATACTTCCCATACTCGTGTATCTTGAGAAGCGCTTAGCGGCTCGCCGTGAATTGTTAACGCCGTCGGTGTCCCAAGCTCTTTCTGAACGGATCGAGCATTTACAGCGCGCGGCCCAAGGGTTGAAATCTCTGAGTGGCTTGGAACCAACGGTTAACCGGTCGCTTATTCCGCAGGTCTCCGTTCCTCCCGCCATACTCGGATCAGAAGAAAAGACTTGTCAATGGTTGACGACGACGGCGTCTGCCCAAGCTGTTCGAGCGCAATTCTCTCAAAGAGTGGCCGATGTCATTCTCAAAGTGCGGACCTTAGGGCAATTCGCAAACCTGACCGAGTTTAAATCGCTATGGCTTAGGCATTATCCTCGTCAGGATTTGAAAATAAATAATACTATTCGCAGAATTAAAGAAAAGTTCCAGATTCATCTTGAACCATTTCTGGATGCGCCGGATCCGGTTTCCGACGTCTCCCGGGGTTTGGATGAAGACGCATTACGTGTTTTAGTGGCCATTGGTATGGCGTCAGACGCAAGTGGGGCTGTGGGTGTTACGTATAAGAAACTTTTGAAACGTTATCCCTTCCTAAAGGCCGATGTTGTTGACCGAGCCATTGTGGCTTTAAAGGCTAAAACTTTGATCAGACCCTACTACCCTGGCGGTGGTGGATGGCTTACTGTATTCCACCTTAGCACTGAAGGCCGAAAGGCGTTTCTTCGAGAGCTACGAAGAAATCCTTCTGTCGCGCTCGCCGCCCCCTCCACTAAGGCGGTGGAGGGCAAGCCGGACCGCCGCCCATCCCCTTCCCGCCGCGCCGCGTAGAACATGCTGTCTTACAGACGATTGTCATGTTAAAATGATTGCAGAGGTGATGATAAAATGAACGCGAAAAAGACCAGCTTTCACTACGTGATCAAAGTGAAGGGAAAAATCGTCTGGAAAGGCCTCAATCCCAAAAGAAAGTATCTTGAACTGCAAAAAAAATACCGCCGCCAGTCGGTTAGCCTGGTATGGGTCCCTCGAGAGGGGGTCCTGGTTTGTTGCCTGTAGAGTACCGTTTTAAGAAAACTCATAGCCCCCTCCTGGGAACAACTTATCGCCCCTTTGTTTCGCTCAAGCTTGTAGGACCAACCCACTATGTTCTCTTGGAGGATGTGTTGGTGGATTCCGGAGCAGATGTGAGCGTTATTCCGCGCGACGTGGGGGAAGCCTTATGGGCCGACATCACGAGGGGAAAATACGTCGAGATACAGGGAATTGTCCCTTCAACCAAATTGATTGCTTACCTGCATTCCGTAAAGATGATTTTTGGGCCGTGGACTTTTCAAGCCCGCATTGCTGTGGCCGACAGCAACAACGTCCCGCCTGTGCTGGGACGATGCGAAGCCCTGGATCGATTCCTTGTTTGTCTTCAAAATGGCCGAAGAGTGTCCTTCTCCAATTTCGGCTGAACGCTCTTCAATGCGGCATATCCTCATCGTGTGCGGCGATGCCTCCGCGGACCGGCATGGCGCGGCCCTGGTAAAGGCCCTGCGTGAACGCGACGGCGCCTTGCGCATCAGCGCCTTAGGGGGCACGCATCTTCAGACGTGCGTGGACAACTTCCTTTATCCTCTGGTTGGCGTGGGGGGGTTTGGTTTTTGGGAACCGCTCATGAAGGCGCCGCAGTTGTGGCGGGGCTGGCAAGCGTTCAAAACGGCGATCGAGAAAGACAGACCTGATGTGGTCGTGCCGATGGACTATTACGGATTCAATATCCACATCGCGCGGCGCGCGCATGAGGCTGGGATACCGGTCGTTTACTACATCAGCCCTCAGGTCTGGGCCAGCCGGCCAAAACGCATCGAAAAGCTGGCCCGTGCGATCAACAAGATGCTGGTCATTTTCCCATTTGAGGTGGATCTCTACCGCCAAGCTGGCGTGCCGGTCAGTTTTGTCGGGCATCCCTTGATCGAACGTCTCCCGGCTCCCTATTCAGAATCTACTGTCACAACCATCGGTCTCTTACCCGGGTCCCGGCGCGGGACGATAGCGCGCCACCTGTCGCTCTTAGTTCAGACCGCCACGCTTCTTCGCCAGGAGTTTCCCAATGCCCGCTGCGTGCTTTTCCGTCCGGATGAAATTGAAGAGACATTCTACCGGCCTTTCTTGACACAAACTCCCTGGATTGAGCTAAAGACAGACCCTTCCTATGACACACGCAAAAGTTTGTGGCTGGCTGTTGGAGTCTCGGGAACCACGGCGCTCGAAAACATGCTGCTTGGGATTCCGATGATCATTATGTACAAACTCTCCCTTTTGACCTATTGGATCGCCAAGAGGCTGATCCGAGTTCCCTATGTGGGTATTCCGAATCTCCTGGCCGGCCGGATAGTCGTGCCGGAGCTGCTTCAAGACCAGGCGACACCGGTCAACCTGGCCCTAACCGCGAGGCCGCTTCTGAGTGATCGACTCAAACGTGAGGAGATGCGAAAAGACCTTTTGGCGCTTCGAGCCACGCTACAAGATGGGGGGAGTGTCCGCGCGGCGGAGGAAATCTTAAATCTCTTAAAAACGTCATCCCCCGCGGGTGCTGGCGGGGGATCCATCATGATGGATCCCGGCCTACGACCTGCCGGGATGACGAAAGATCAATGACGTGAAACTCTACAAACGCTTATCGGTTTACCTCGAACCCTATCTGGGACGCCTGATCGTGGCTACGCTCTGCATGGGGGCGGTCGCGGGATTAAATGCGTTGCGCATCTACCTGGTCAAGCCCCTTCAGGACCAAGTTTTTATTGCCCACGATATGCGCGTCTTAAAGCAGCTTCTATGGGCTGTTCCAATCATTTCCCTCTTACTCGGATTTTTCTCCTACGCGCAGAACTATCTCATGGCCTACATCGGCCAACACGCGGTGAGCGACCTCCGGAAGAAAATGTTCGATCACATCCAGGAGCTTTCGCTCGACTACTTTACCGCGACCTCCACCGGGAAAGTCCTGGCGCGCTTTACCAATGATTTGGCGGCGCTCCAGACCGTGATCGCGCGTACCCCGATCTATCTCGTTCGAGACGGACTGACGGCCATCTGCAATATCGGCCTCATCTTTTACCTCAATTGGCGTTTTGCTCTCTTAACGCTCGCCGTCCTTCCGGTTTCTGTGGTCATCATCGTGGTCCTGGGAAAAACGTTGCGCCGTGTCGGCCGCAAAGGGCAGGAACAGATGGGGGATCTTTATACGGTCATTCAGGAAAACATTCAGGCCGCGCCGGTCGTCAAGGCGTACAACGCGGAACAGACGGAAATCGAGCGGTTCCGAAAATCCAACCAACGTTTTCTGGATTTGGGACTCCGTTTCGCGCAGGCCGACACTGTCTCCAGTCCTCTCATGGAGCTCGTTGGAGCGCTGATTCTTTCTCTTCTCCTTTGGAAGGGAGGAATGGATGTGGTGCATGGCGTGTGGACAGCGGGGTCGTTTTTGGCCTTCATGGCCTATACCGTGATGACCTATCGACCGCTGAAAAATTTTGCCGAGTTGAATGCCCAACTGCAGCTGGGTCTGGCTTCCTCCGAGCGCATTTTTGAGCTGCTGGATCACAAACCTTCGGTCAGCGAAAAGACGGGCGCGGTCCGCCTTCCTCCGTTTTCGAAGACGATCCGCTATGAGAACGTGTCTTTCCAGTATGAAACCCAGGAACGTCCGGCGCTCGAATCCATCAACCTTACTGTCCAGACGGGGGAAATCGTGGCGCTCGTCGGGCCTTCAGGCGCCGGGAAATCGACGCTCGCTCTTCTTCTTCCGCGTTTTTACGACCCGCGCGTGGGGCGGATCCTGATTGATGGAACGGACATCCGGCAGGTCACGCTGGCATCTTTACGCGAGCAGATCGGTCTTGTCACCCAGGAAGTGCTCCTTTTTAATGAGACGGTGCGCTACAACATCGCCTATAGCCATCCCGACGCTTCGACGGCGGAAGTCCAGAGTGCCGCGGAAGCCGCCAATGCCCATCAGTTCATTCAGCGCCTTCCCCAGGGTTATGACACCATCATCGGAGAACGCGGCGTACGTCTATCAGGGGGGGAACGTCAGCGGCTTTCGATTGCCCGCGCCATCCTAAAGAACCCTCCCATTCTCCTATTGGATGAAGCCACCTCGGCTTTGGACGCGGAGTCCGAGCGGCTGGTCCAGGAAGCTTTGGAGCGCTTGATGGAGCACCGAACGGCGCTCGTTATCGCGCATCGCCTCGCTACAGTGCGCCGCGCCGACCGCATCGTGGTCCTCGATCATGGGCGCATCATTGAGGAAGGCGACCACTCGTCCTTGATCTCCAAACAGGGAACCTACTATAAATTGCACAACCTCCAGCTTTTACATTAATCATGAAAGTGCTTTTGATCTTCATCGGCATCGCCTTTTTCACCACCCTCTCGGGCAGTTTCCTGCCGTTTTACAAGAAAGACTGGACTCAACGCCATCTGTGGCAGCTTCTGGCCTATAGTTCCGGAGTTCTTTTGGGAATTGCCTTTCTTCACCTCTTGCCTGAAGCTTTTTCGTTGGGGAGTCGCACGGCTGGCATGGCGCTTCTGGTCACCTTCGCCTTTCTTTTTGCCGCAGAAAACGTGACTATGGTCCACGCCTGTGAAGATTTTTTAAAACCGCCCACGTCGCACGTCAGGCCGGTGGGCGCGCTTATTGCCCTGGCGCTTCACGCCGGCGTGGACGGCATGGCCATCGGGGTCGGACTGCGGCAAAACATGGTCTTGGGAAGCGTGATCTCACTCGGCGTTATTCTGCACAAGTTTTCGGATGGAATGACCTTGACCAGCCTTTTGCGCGCCACCGGTTATTCAACAACACGGGAGGGAATTCTCTCTTTAATCCTGGCTCTCGCCACCCCCCTGGGAGCTTTCTTGAGTTTCCATTTCGCCGGGCCGCTTCCTCCGAAAGCGATCGCCGGAGTCCTCGGAGTCGCTACGGGTTCCTTCCTTTACGTAGGCGCGGCGGACCTTCTTCCTCGTCTGCATGAATCGCACGACCGCTATTGTTTAGTTTTTTTCCTCTTGGGGATCCTGACCGTAGGATTTCTGCCTTAGGACTTGGGCTGCCGGGTGAGCCGCCAAATTACGTGATCGAGTTCTGCTGCTAGTTTAGCGTCAACGGTCTTGAGTATGGCTCTCTGCTCAAGCGCATAGGGCCGCTGGTCCATACGAACATACGACACCCCTAAGCCGTAGCGCGCTGCGCCATCCTGAGGATTCAGGTGAATCGCCTGCCAGTACGCTCGCGTCGCCTCCGAATAGCGCTTCAGTTGACGAAAGATATCACCGAGTTGCCGGTGCAGTGAAGCCTCCTGCGGCTTCCACCGCATCGCCTCCTGGTAGGCTTTGATCGCCTCGTCATACTTCCCCAACCGCAATGAGAGTTGTCCCATAGCCGACCACGTGTCGGGGTCATTCTTCTGAGCGCGCAATGCCTCTTTGTAAGCGCGGCGCGCCTCTTCGTTTTGGCCCATGCCCATGTGGGCCAATCCGAGAGACCGATGAATCGCGGATCCCGTTGCCTTG
>JBGPLV010000094.1:0-7326 GCA_041486625.1 Elusimicrobiota bacterium | reverse complement strand
CCTGAATAATCTCTCTGAGAAGGTCCTTGAAGAATCGATTCGTTTTCAAATCACCTCGTCTGAAGCCGAGCAATCTTTTTCCATCAGCCTCCTGGACGAAAGCCGCCGCGCTTTCCAACGGCTTCTGAAAGCGAAAAAACCCTCACCCTCACTCTTCGTTCAGCAGATGTCGAACCTTCGCCTAGCGGAGATCGCGTTGCTCCAGGGAAAATCCGATGACGCGCTGCGGGGTGCCGCCGCATTCCTGAAGGACGGCAATCCCTATATTGCCCAGGAAGCCATTTTTCTTGAGGCACGCTGCCTGTTGGTCAAGCGGGACTGGCAGGGGCTGAATAATGTCATCAAGCAGCTCGTCCACCTGAACCCGGCCTTCTCCGAAGACCTCGCCCTCAATCTCATGCGGGGCGTCGCGGCCCTTGAGCAGAATCGTCCGGATGAGACGCTTCTCTTCGTCAAGAGATATCCCGATGAGCCGTCCGCCCTCTACTATCAGGGTGTGGCATACATCAAGAAAAAGGAAATCTCAAACGCCCTTCCGCTCTACCAGCAAATTTTGCAGAAAAGCCCGCACTCCGAGTGGGTGGACCGGATGCGGATGGCCTTGGGAGAAGCTTTTTATAACGCGCATGATATTCCGCTCGCCCAAGAATTCTTTAAGCCCGTCACGCGCCCGCAGGCCGATCCCGTGCTCCGGCCCCTGGCCCTCCACCGCCGGGGATGCTTGTTTTTTGAGCAGAAGAATTTTGAGGAAGCAGACAAGATATTTACCTCTCTCCTGAAGGAGTATCCCAAGCACGTTCTGCGCACGCAGTGGACCTACCTCTATGCCTCCATTCCTATCTTTAAGAAGGACTGGAAAAAGGCGATTCAGGAGCAGAAGATGGCTTTGGAGTTTGAAAGGGGCTTGGCGCCGCGTATCCATGGGGCGGACGAGCACCAGCTGCGCCTATCCGCGGAGTTCCGCATTCTCTGGGCCCACCTCCTTCTGAATAATTTCAACGGCGCCAAAATCCTGGCGGACAAGTATCTGACCCATTACCCCAACGAGCCCATGACCGCCTACGCCTACCTGGCCAAAGGGCTTTCCTTGTATCGCATGGGGGACTATGACCGGGCGCTGGAGGTGTATCAGGACCTCCTCAACAAATTCCCCGACAGTTCGGCAACTGGAAAGGCCGTCTATTTGATGACCCTCTGTCTCCACTCCGCGCGTGATCCGTTCCGGATGGCTGGAATCTTAAACGAGGTGCACAGCCGCATGTCCAAGGCCACGGAGACCAACATCGTGGATGAGTGGACGCAAAACACGCTCTACTGGGTGGGAGACGCGTATTATCAGCTGAATGATCTGGTGAGCGCCGAGAAGATTTATAAGGAATTTATTCTGCGCGCGCCCCAGAGTCCGCTGGTGCCCTATGCGCTGGAGGCGCTTGCCTCCACCCTCTCCGCCCAGGGCCCTGCGCGCGACGGCGAAGCCATCATCGCACTCAACCAGTCGGAGCTTCGCTCCCGGGACCTCGGCAATAAGGATTTGGCGGAACAAATCCAGGTCGAGTTGGGCAAGGTGTACTACAACCAACGCGATTTCCCGAAGGCCGCGGCGACGTGGAATCACCTGGTCCAGGTCTCGACTCAGACCGCCGTGCGCGGCGAGGCGATGTACCGTGAAGGCGATGCGCTGGCCCGGCAGGAGTTTTACCAGGAGGCGATCCGGAGATGGAAAACCCTGGTGCAGACGAACCGGACCAGCACCTGGGTGCCGGAAGCACTCATGCGCATCGGCAATACACAGGCCGGCCTCGGGCAATGGTCCGAAGCCGCCTCCTCTTTTAAGACTCTTAAAGACAGCTATTCCGGCAGCGAAATGGGCAAGGAAGGGGCCTTCCAGCTCATCCAGTGCGCCTTTAACCAGGGCAATTTGAATTCCGCCATCAACGAATTGTTGGCTTTCGCGAAACAATATCCGGATGACGCGCGCATCTCCAAGGCCGCCGACAACCTCCTTAGCTCGTTCCATCAAAAGAAAATGACGATCCCGGCGTCCCAGCAGGCTCAACTTTTGAAACTGGCTCCCGGATCGGCCGGCGGCGCGGCGCTTCTCTGGGAACGGGGCGCTTCACTCTTTAACGAAGGCAAGTACGAACCGGCGCAGAAACTCTTCGAGAAGATCATGCTGTCGTATCCCAACGACGAGTACGCGCCACTCTCCTATTTCTACAATGCCGACTGTTACTTCTGGCTGCAGAAGTGGGACGAGGCGGCCAACTCCTATCAGAATTTCTATCTCTCCTTCCCGAAACACGAGCGCGTGCCGAACGCGATGTTCCAAAAAGCGGTGTGCCTGTTCCGGAAAGGGTCGTTTGACGACGCGGTCACTAATTTTAAGGCTTTCCTGAAGAAGTACCCGGATCACCCTCTGGCCAAAGAAGCGTGGCTGAACATCGCCTTGGCGCACAAGAAGGCCTTCCAGCTGGATCAAGCGGTCCTCGCCTACAAATATGTGATTGAGCACTACGGTAATGACACCAAGATCAACGCCGTGTGGCTGCAGATGGGATCGCTCCTTGAAGTGCAGGGCAAGCACGCGGAAGCCCAACGCACTTACGCGAAGGTTCCCCCGGGAGTTCCGGAATATCCCGAGGCGCTGTACCGCGAAGCGCTACTCTCTGAGCAGCGCAAGAATGTGGCGGAATCGCGAAAGCTGCTGGAGCAACTCCGCGCGCTCCCCGAGAAGAAGAACGAGTTCCGCATCGCGGCGCTCATTAAGCTCAGCGAATTTTATGAAGGAGAAGGCGCACCCGCGCCGAAGCTGAAGGCGCTTTATCAGGACCTTCAGGCGTCTTCGGCAGATCCTGAAGTGGCCAAACAGGCCGGCCTCAGATTGAAGGAATTGAAATGAAGCAGCTTTTAGCCATGGGCCTTTTGCCATTAGCCATGACGTTGGGGTGGTCGGCACCGACGGCGACATCGCCGGGCGGAGGCAAATCGGTGACGCCTGAAGAGATGGAAGTCCAGATCAAAGGACAATTCAAGGGCCGCCTCCTGATCAAAAAGATCGTCGCGCCAGTCAGCATGAACCTTGAAAAGCTGCAGGATTTCCCCGAAGATCCGTCCCAAAAAATCTTACTCGATCCGCTGCCGATTTCGCAGAGCGCGGACTTTAACTCCCGCTCCGAAGTGAAGGGCCACGCGCCGTTTGTGCCGTGGATCCCCGCGATCGCCGAACCCCCGTTTTTGCGTATGGTACCGCCTAAGATGGGGAAGGCGGATTCTAAAAAGGGTACCGGTCTTCAGTCCTGGATGTTTGAGGTTTTTAACCCGCAGGGGCAAACCATCTTCCGGCAGCGCGGCACCAAAGAGCTTCCTGATGAGCTTATTTGGGAAGGCAAGGATTCGGAGAAGAAGTTTGCCGTGTTGGACCGTCTGTACAGCGCCCAGCTCACGCTCGTGATGTCCGACAACAAGGCTACCACGATCACGGGAAACAGCGTGGTACTCCCGGCCATTATCTACGGGTCGCCTGAGTCGGAGACCGTCGAATTTTCGCTCACCCGTCTTTTTGAAAAGGACAAGGCGCAGATCTCTTCCGAAGGCATCGTGATGATGGCGAAGTTCTGCGAACGCACTCGCGAAACGGGACTCACGAAGATGCACCTTCGCATTTCGGGGAATGATCCGGCCCTCTCGGCCCAGCGGGAATACGTTTTGACCAATGCTTTGAATAGGACGCTCCAACTGGTGCCCGGCGCCATTGAGCACGATCACACCCATCCTACGGAACGGGGCGAGATCGCGGTGTTCTGGCTCAAAACCGGAGGTGCCCGATGAAGGCGCACGGCATGGCAAATGGCAAATCGCAAATGTTAAATGGTAAATGGATTATTTTCTTCCTTTTGCCATTTGCCATCTCCCATTTGCCATCTGCCATGCCGTTAGCTGTAGCGGCGTCGCCGACGGGCGGCTACTTCACTCAGGGGATGGCTTTATATAAGGCGGGCCGCTACTCGGACGCCGTGGATGCCTTTGAACAAGCAACCAAGCACAAAGACAACGCCCAAGAAGCCCAAAATTATATTGACCGTATTCGCAAAGAAACGGTGGAACGCATCCGCAACAAGGCGCTGACCGGCGTCAACAAGGCCAACTGGCAAACCAAATACTACTTCATGAACGAGGTGGACAACCGTGTGCGGGTGGGCATCTCGGTTCAGGAGGTTTTCGAGCGCGAAAGCACAAACTTCCGGCCGGGAGCCGTGGGCGCCTTAAACCAGCTGGGGGCCATCTTTGCCAAGGCGGAAACCGCCCGCTTTGACGTCGAGTTGATCAACGAAGTGAACCTGGACACGCCCCCGCCCGCCAGCTTGACGGCCCAGCAGCTCACCACGGTTTTTTCCTACCTGTCGTTGGCTTCCCGCGGCGTGCTTCCGAAGTCCTAGTAGCCATGCCAACTTGGATGTCATTCCCGCGAAAGCGGGAATCTATCATGCATTTATGGATCCCCGCCTCCGCTGGGATGACAATAAGCGTTGCCTTGTTAACGAGCATTTTCTCCGGGTGTGTGACCGCTCCACCTAAGCCCGCCCTGCCCGTGCCCCCGCCGCCAGCCGTCTCTGTCTCTCGTTATTCCGCGCTCGTGCGTCTTGATCTCAAAGACATTCCAGCGTTCGAGGAAGATCTGGACAAGGCGTCGCTCCACACGGCCGCGCTCCAGAGCATCTCCTATTATCAAAACCTCCCCGAAGACCAGCTTTTTGTGTTAGGCAGCGATACCTATACGGTGCGGGACCTGACGGCGTCGATGGCGTCGCTCGCGACGCTCCTCGAGGGTTCCCCCGACCGCCGGGACTGGCTGGCAGTCTTGAGCGAGACGTTCGCGGTGTACCAGTCCGTTGGCGCCGATCCGGACAAAACCGTCGTGTTCTCGTCTTATTATGAACCCACGATCCCGGCGCGCGCCGCGCGGGACAAAAACTACAAATATCCGCTATACGCACGGCCAGCGGATCTAGTTGACGTCGATCTTGGGCTCTTTGATCCGACCTATCAAGGCGCGCGCGTTGTGGGCCGCCGCGAGGGCAAGGCCCTTGTTCCTTATTCGACGCGTGCAGACATTGACAGCCGCAAGATTTTGCGTGAAAAGAAGCTCGAGATCGCCTGGGCGAAGGACCCGCTGGATGTTCTCGATCTTCAGATCGAAGGATCTGGCTGGCTGGATTTTGGAAAGGGAAACCTGAAGCGTGTGCGCTATGACGGCGATAATGGCAGGCGGTATCAATCGATCGGACAGTATCTGATCGCCACCGGCCGCGTCCCGGCCGAGAAATTCACCCGCGAAGCGTTCCGGCGATATCTTACGCGCCACCCCAAGGAACGCCAGGAGCTCTTAAACGTGAACGAGCGCTATATCTTCTTCCGCATCGACACGAGCACCGCCAGCGCCTATGCCTACGGCAATATCGAGGTTCCGCTCACGCCCGGCCGCTCGATTGCGACCGACCCGAAGCTCTTCCCGAAAGGCGCGCTCGCCTGGATTTCGGTAGGATCATTGAAACGGTTTATGTTGAATCAGGACGAAGGCGGGGCGATCCAGGGGCCAGGGCGGGTGGATATTTTTGCCGGCCACGGCCAAAACGCAAAGCTGTTCGCGACCCACCTGTGGAACAAAGGGAAGCTGTATTTTTTGGTTAAGAAGAAAAGCTGACGAAGTGGGCGAGTTCCCGGAAGTATTTTAGGATCCCGTCGCGGCCGTAGTGCGCGTTGCGGCGGCTGGGAGAAGGGATTGCAAAAAGCTTCGTAGCGCCGATTTTCTCATGCAAAGGTCCGGCCTTCACGTGGCGGCCGAGAAATGCCGTAGCCCCTAAAAGCCCGACAAAACACGCCACCTTCGGTTGGTACCGCTCAATCAGTCGAAGCGTGCGCTTGGCTCCCTCGTCATATTCCTCCTGCGTCAGTTCTCCTGAACTATTCGTCGGACGCTTCACCACATCCGTAAGGCCGATCTTGTATTTCAGGAGCTCGGCGTCGTTTTCGGGGCCAAGTGTCTTGGAAATGAGTCCGGAATTCGAGAGTGCCCACCAGAAGAGGTTCCCCGGACGCGCGTAATAGTGCCCTACCTGGGCCGAGTAAGAGCCGGGATTAATCCCAATAAAAATAAGCTTCAATTCCGAAGCGAGATAATCCGCCAGGGTCTTCCCCGGCGGTAGGGGGGGAGATTCAGCGAGAGCCATGGCTCATTATACTCCTGGCTAGGGCCCCTTTACTTCCCTCTCCCACAAGGGGAGAGGGTGAAGGGCGAGGGGTGCAATGACCTGGTCAATTATTTTTTTGATAAATTGAAATTTAACGCCCTTTTGTCTAAGGAAATTAAAAAATCCGGACCTGAACCATTCATTTTGCAAAACACTGCCACTGACACTTAGAGGTACTTTTCCTCTTAGTTTCAATGTCTTAATTAATTGAATTACCAATTCTCCCAGATGCGATTGAGCTTCGCGTATGACCGCCCGTGCTGTCAGGTTTCCTGCCCTCGCTTTCAGGATAACAATTGGCGTCAATGCGGCAATCTTCCGAACGACGTTTGTGCCCTCACCCCGTGGCCTCAGTGATCGCCACGCCCTCTCCCGCCTTCCGGCGGGCGAGGGGAATTTTCGGCAGCGCCACTCTCTGCCGATCCAGTATCCAGATCCTTCATCGCCCTTCTCGGGTCCCAACCCGCCGGCACGGGCAAATCTTCCATCCGCAGTCCGACCATAGGCTATAGAGCCAGTACCACTAATAACGATGATTCCTTCCGATTTGAAGGCTGCCAGCCACGCCGCCTCCACATCCGACATCACCACGATTGTTTCGGCCAATCCGCGCAGCGCGCGCTTGATCGCCCGGCGCTTCGTTTGTTTCCAGACGCCACGCGAACCGACAGCCAAATATCGGAGCTCTTCGTGAAAGCGTTTGAGATTTGTATTAAGAAAGGCAGGGAGTTTTTCGACCGTCGGAGAAGGTTTTTTGAGGGACCAGACGCACCGGCCTCGGGCGTTTAAGCCTTTGAGACGAATCCAGGTGCCGCCGTTGTCGACGCCGACGGCGTGAACATTTTGCGCAAGATCGCCTGGATGTCGCAAACGCGAAACCCGTAATTGGTAAGACAAAGTGTACCCTCCTTGATGTATTCGGCATCATAGACATCCCGCAGAAGCACGACGGCGAGGCGTTTGGATGCCGCCTGCACCGCTTCCAGGAGCTGTTTTTCCGACGGGTAGATGTGCGCGTCAAAAACGAAAAGGAGGGTTTGGTCAGCTCCCGCCGCCGCTGTTGCCGCCGCAGATATCT
>JBGPLV010000093.1:0-7386 GCA_041486625.1 Elusimicrobiota bacterium | reverse complement strand
GGTGGTGGATGGCGCCAACAATTATTACAAAGACGATATTCGTCACGCCGGCGAGTTGAAAACAAAAGGCATCGATTTCATGGATGCCGGTGTTTCGGGCGGCGTCTGGGGACTCTCGCTGGGTTACTGCACCATGATCGGCGGCGAACCCTCCTCTCTTTTGCGGATCGAACCCTTGCTCAAGACGCTCGCGCCCAAGGACGGCTACCTGCATTGCGGCCCCGTGGGGGCAGGCCATTTCGTAAAAATGGTTCACAACGGCATCGAATACGGCATGATGCAGGCCTACGGCGAGGGATTTGAAATTCTGCAGGCCTCACCGTATAAACCTGATCCTCAAAAAGTCGCGCATCTCTGGAACCAGGGCAGTGTCGTGCGCTCCTGGCTGCTCGAGCTCGCGGAAGAAGCTTTCTCCAAGGATCCGAACTTAAGCAAGATCGAGGGATATGTGGAAGACTCGGGCGAAGGCCGGTGGACGGTTCAGCAGGCGGTGGACTCCGGGGTTTCGGCGCCCGTCATTGCGCTCTCCCTTTTCCAGCGATTCCTTTCCCGGCAGAAAGACCCTTTCGGTTTCCGTGTCCTGGCCGCCCTACGCAACCAGTTCGGCGGCCACGCCGTTGTCAACGCGGGCGAGAACAAACGTGCTTCCGCGGCCGGCGCGGGCCCCATCACCCCGGCCGCCGCCGCGACCCACGCGAAACCCCGATAACCCATGCCGATGAGCGGCCCCACTGTATCCCGCGTCATCACCAAAGAAGAGCTTTGCTTGATGGAGCAGATCCCGGCGTCCTGCGGGATCATCATCTTTGGTGCTTCCGGTGATTTGACGCACCGCAAACTCCTTCCTTCCCTGTTTACGTTGGTCCTCGAGAATCTCATGCCTAAACAGTTCTACATCCTCGGCGTCGCCCGCAGCCCTATGTCCGACTCGACGTTTCAAGCCAGGGCCCTGGAGAGCCTGGGCCAATTGGGGACGCTGGCCGCGCGCCAGGAATTTGTCCGGCATTGCGGCTACCTCGCCGGCGACTACGCGGACGCGCAAACCTACGAAGCGCTGCGGCAGCGGCTCGCGGGTCTGGACCAGGTATATGAAACGGCAGGACGCCATCTCTTCTATCTATCCACACCGCCGGCACTCTATGAAACCGTCGCTCAGGAACTGGGCAAACTCGGCTTCGCCGATTCCCGGAACTCCGAAGGGTGGGTGCGCCTGGTGGTGGAAAAGCCTTTCGGGACGAGCCAGGAAACGGCGGACGATTTAAACCGCTCGCTCCATCGCGTGTTCCGGGAAAAGCAGATCTATCGCATTGATCATTATCTCGGCAAAGAAACGGTGCAGAATATTCTCATGTTCCGTTTCGCCAACGCGATTTACGAGCCTGTATGGAACAACAAGTATATCGATCATGTCCAAATCACCGCCGCCGAATCGGCGGGCGTCGAACACCGTGCCGGCTATTACGAAGAAGCCGGAGCGCTCCGCGACATGTTCCAGAACCATCTTTTCCAACTGCTTTCCCTTGTTGCGATGGAGCCTCCCTCGTCATTCGCCGCGGATGCGGTGCGGGACGAAAAATCAAAGGCGCTGGCGTCCCTCTGTTTTCCCAAGGATTGTGATTGGGAAGACCGCGCCGTTCGCGGCCAGTACGAGCCTGGCGCGGTGGACGACGAAGTCGTCCCCGGATATCGTCAGGAGCCGGGGGTACGTCCGGATTCCGTCACCGAAACCTACGCGGCGCTTAAGGTCGAAATCGACAATTGGCGCTGGCACGGGGTCCCTTTTTATCTGCGTTCCGGAAAGCGCCTGTCCACACGCGTGACCGATATCCTCGTCGTCTTTAAGCATGTTCCCACCTCCATTTTCCAGCCCCTGATGGCCGAACAGATTTCGCCCAACATCCTTCATTTCCGCATTCAACCAAATGAAGGGATTGCCCTGCGTTTTGAGGCCAAACACCCCGGTCCCAAGCTGTGCATGAGTTCGGTGACGATGCATTTCGATTACGAAGATGCCTTCGGCATCCGCCCGCCCGAAGCCTACGCTCGGCTTTTCCATGACGTGATGATCGGGGACCAGACACTTTTCTCGCGGCAGGATTGGCTGTCCCATGCCTGGCGGTTCCTCGATCCCATTTTGGAAAAGTGGGCGGAAGAAAAACAGGCGGGGTTGAATTTGTATCCGGCGGGGAGCTGGGGGCCGGCCGAAGCGGACGAGCTCCTCGAACGGGACGGACGGCAATGGCTAACAACGTAATCGTTGCTGATACACCGGAAGCTCTTGCGGAGCGGGTCGCCAAGGACTTCGCCCGGTTAGTGAGCGAATCGCTTTCCAAACAGGAGAGATTTTCCCTTGCGCTCGCCGGTGGCGTGACGCCCAAGCAGTTCTATGAGCGCTTGGCCAAGGAGCCTTACAAAACCTCCATCCCATGGGCCAAGCTCTGGTTTTTCTGGGGGGATGAGCGGTGTGTTCCCAAAGAACATTCGGATTCCAACTTCCGAATGGCCTCCGAATCCCTGCTCCAGTACGTTCCGGTGCAGCCGTCGCATGTGATCCGGATGCGCGGCGAGGATCCTCCACCGCTGGCGGCTCAGGATTATGAAAAATTTATGCGGGGCTTTTTTCGGGATTCGGGATTCTGGCCGCACTTTGATTTGATCCTTCTCGGTCTTGGGCCCGATGGCCACACGGCCTCGCTCATCCCGGGATCTCCGGCGGTCTCCAATCATGTTTCCGAACATTTGGAGGAACGGCGCCAACCGGAAGCTGGCCCGGGAGAGGTCCCTCAGCCGCGCTGGGTGGTTCACAATGTCATCCGGGCGCTGCAGACGGTCCGGCTCACCTTCACCTATCCCGTCATCAATCAGGCCAAAAACATCTGGTTTTTGGTGACCGGAGCAAAGAAATCCGAAGCCTTCGCGGAAGTCCAAAAGGGTCCCAATCCCAGTTGGCCGGCCAGTCTCGTGCAGCCGGCGACCGGGGGACTCAGATGGTACGTGGATAAGGAGGTTGTTTATGGCCGAAGTCAAGATTCAAGCGCTGAAGAACGGGCCCCTCTTGGTCAAAGGCCCCGTGGACGTCCTGGACAGTAACGGAGAGGTCATGCAGTCCGGCGCGCAGGTGGCGCTTTGCCGCTGCGGCCAATCCAGCAAGAAGCCACTGTGCGACGGCACACACGGCAAGGTAGGTTTCCAGAGCGTTTGTGTCAGGCAGGTTTCCGGCTAGAGTCCAGATAAAGTATCATTGTCGCCATTCTGACCACTTCGATTTCACAATGGAAGCGCCAGGTTTTTGCTCTGGCTGCCGTTTTTGCTGTCGTTGTTGTCCGGACTCCGGCGTATGCCGTCCAGTCTCCAATCAGTCCGTTTGATCTTCGGGACTATGGAGTCTCCTCTTCCACGCAGCCCTGGGCCGAGCCGCCATCCAACCATCATCGCCTCTACCTGGATGTCTACAATGTGACGGATTTTTTTGACGCCGAGACGGCTGGCTCGGTGGGCTTCGCGGACCACACGATTCTCGCCGATACGATCCGACCCACCGCCACAGTTCTATGGGATGACCGTTTTCGCATCCAGGTCGGTTTAATCGCTGAGAAATCCTACGGAAGCGATCCTGGTTTTCTGTCCGTCGACCCATGGCTGCAGCTGCTTTGGCAGCCGACCAAACCGTTGAGCGTCGTGCTCGGGAATCTGGATGTCCCGCATTATTACCTTCCGGCGATTTTTTACCCGACCAACTATTTTGAGCAAAATTTCAATACGCAACTGCCGAACATCCCTCAATTGAAGTCCGTTCCATCCAATTACTTCACTCAGTTCACGAACGAAACGGGAGCCCAGTTGATCCTGCGCAAACCGACATTTTACGACGACCTTTTTTTCAATTACGCCCAGCAGGATATTCCCGCGCATAATGAGAAATTCGCTTTGGGTTTCGTGCACCGGAATATCATGTGGGATTGTCTGTCGCTCAACTACCAGACCCACTGGATCCACTATGGGGGTGAATTCAACCCGCATCCGATCGGCACGCGGAATGATGTCGTGCAGGCGATTGGACCCGGATTCCAGTTTCACCCATTGAAGACCAATTCTTTTGTTGTGGGCGGAAGCTTTATGTACCTGCATTCTCATTTGCGGCAAGAATCGACCGATCCCACGCTGATGATCCCCACCACGAACGGGCATGGAAGACTCCTGCAGGCGACGGCCCGATGGGGACGCCTGAAACTCATCTATGGATCGTGGCGCGGATATACGTATTATCACGAGGGCGGCGATCCCATGTTTGTCCTGCCGGTGGTCAGAATGGGAACCCTCCGATGGGATATTTTGCTGAGCAAGGATTTCAACCTTTTCTTTGAATCGACCAGTTATGTGATCGGAAACAACGATCTGAAATACGATCATGACCTCAAGACAGCTTTTCGTCTCCAGGCCAGCTGGCAGTTCTCGGTCCCCATCATGGAATGGGACAGCCCCGCCGCCTCCCCCGAGGGAGTGCCCGTTCCCGCCCGCTGGGACTACGGCATCTAAGGTTGTTGAGGCAGCGCTTCTCGTTTCCTATTTTCCCGCATAATTTCGATGGAAGTGTCCGGCTTGGGCGGTACGGGAACGTAGCTCGGATTGGGCATGGGTACCTTGACGGGCGGCTTAGGCTGAGACGCGGCACACGCCGATAAGAACATCATCGTCATGATCACCCACGAAATTTTAATGCTTCGTTTCATAGCTCTCTCCACATCGGAACAGTCCCCCCGTTAGCGTTCAAGCGCCGATTGTTTGGATTGAATAAACATATAACTGAGGCCAAGG
The DNA here is from genome assembly GCA_041486625.1 of Elusimicrobiota bacterium. Classification (GTDB taxonomy): domain Bacteria; phylum Elusimicrobiota; class Elusimicrobia; order 2-01-FULL-59-12; family 2-01-FULL-59-12; genus JANLWZ01. The sequence goes on along the minus strand of JBGPLV010000093.1, from coordinate 2,571 downwards.
ATGGCCGCCCCGTTGATTCGTTGCTTAAAAAGAGGACTGGCAGAATTAGCCGAGCCATCATGGTCCAGGAACTGTCCTCCGACAAAAAGCCGCCATCGGGAACCGATGGGAATCAAGAGCCCCGCCAGAAAATCCGACCCCATATAGCCCGCGCGCGCAACATAGTAAGGACGATCGGGAAGCGCAAACTCCGGGGCGACATCATAAAAATACGCCGCATTCTGACGATCGGTGAATGTCGCTGTGATTTGCGCGATGCCGAACCATCCGGGACGTAAAAAATCCCAGAGCCGCGCGTAGAGGGCGGGGGCCAGCGTATAACCCCGGTGCCTGATATTTTCGAAATTGGTGGACACGACGATGCGCGCAGGCACGAATAAATTCAATCGACCGTAACCACCCAGGTTGGAAAGGCGAAAGCTCAGTCGAGGTCCAATTTCGCCCATGTAGTCCAGATCCGGCATCCCGCGCCGAGCTTCATTATTGGCGGAGTTGGTGCGGAAGGCCCCACTAAAGCTTATTTCCACGTCAAAAAGCCGGGTGCGCGCCAAACGGGCGCGCGCCCCTTCGCGGTCAGCGCGCAAAATGCTTCCACGATAGATGATGTAAGGCATCATCAATCCTTTGAGGTGGCTTTGATTGGCGGCTGGATAATCGGGAAGGTACGCTCCACCTCCAAATACGCCGATTTCATAAAGGGCTCCTTCACTTTGACTCACCGTGGGTCCCGAAATCGATTCTAAGGCAAAAGCGAGCGGAGAGCCTAGACCAAAACAAAGGAGTAAAACGGTAATTTGCCTCATTAGTATTCCCAAGTCATTCCGCCGGTGGCTGTATAGCCGGAATCCGAAGCTGCCGATCACGCCCGTCTCGAACCGGCCGATCGTCAGCGTGACCGAGGGCGCCAGCTGGGTGTCCAGATAGTTGTAGTAGCGGTACGTGAAGGACGGCGTGTCAAGCTGGGTCGCATCGAAGGTGTTCTGATTGGACAGGTAGTACTGAAAGGTTTCCCCCAGGCTGAAGCTCCACTTGTCGTACAGAAGCATGGGGAGCAGTCTTTCGGTCGCCGCATTCTTTTAGATTATAGCGTGCTGCGAGTCCGGTGGTAGAGGACCGGGGGTGCGCTCACACGGTTGTCTGGTGTCCAAGTTCCACCGGTCTGATCATAGGAGACTTCAATCACCGTATTGGTGGGCTCATAATAACGGGTTGAGGAAGGGCTCTGAGCCCCTCCATCCCGCTCTTTAAAGAGGGCCTCCACCTCGGCGCGCGTAGCTCCAGGTTTGACGGAGGCCAGTTTTTCGTTCAGGGCATCCGCATGGCCAAGGGCGATCCACCCAGCCAGGAAAGCCGTCAGGGTCATGGGCCAGCGCCAGAGATTCCGTCTGTTCATTACTCATAAAAATGAGGCATGAAGCCTTCAAAGTCAAGGGGAAAAGTCCCGCATTTGACAAACCGGGAAGGGAAAGTCTATTCTGTAGACGATGATTACGGAACCCTCCGCCGCCGTCGTCCCGCCTGAGATCTACCAGAACATCGAAACGCTGCACGGGGAAGTGGAAAAGCTCCAGCGCGAGCTCTCTCAGGCCCTGGAGATCTGGCAGTCGACGCTCGCCGATGAGAAAAAGAAGTTCGACGATCTCGTTGAACACAAGGAACTCGCGTGGCAGGAGCAGGACAGCCAATGGGCCCGCCAGAGCCAGGCCTACGAAGAGCGATTGAGCGAGCTGAAATTCGAATTTGAATCCCGCCTGAAGCAGACCGAACAGAATGCCTCCCGCGCCTTGAGCGAGCTGGACGACACCTGGCAGCGCGACAAGTTGGAGTGGGGTCCGGCCGCGCAGGCCGAGTGGCCCGCCGAGCGACGCGAGCTTCAGGCGAAGGTGAAGTCTTTGGAGGAAGAGTTGGCCGGTCTGAAGCAGGAGCACGCCGCCGGGCCGACCCCCGAAACTGTAAAAGCGCTCCAAAACCAGCTCCTCGAATTTCAGCAGACCGTGGCTTCGCTTCAAGACCGCACCTCCCACTCGGATGAACTCGTCAGCGCGTGCGTGCAGGCTTTGGACTACCAAATCTCCGTCCTCTACGACCTTGTCCAGTCCCAGCTCATATCTTGAAGTTTCTCTAAGGCGATGGTCCGATCGCGGCGCGCTCATCCGCCGCGACGTAGAAATGATGCTGGAAGGCCTCGAAGTCAAAGGCCGCTATCTCACGGGCCTTCGCGAAAAAATCCACGACCACCAGCGCGATGATCTCGCGCAGCTCGCGATCGCGCGGCGTGAGATCTGGTCGAGCTGGGATGAGCGGCTGAAGCGGCTTGAGGAGTGGATGGCGTCCGCCGCGGCGCTTCGGCGGTCTTCCGATGGACTGTCCGCGTGGCGCGATGCCACCCTTGGGTTTGACCGGGCGCAGACCATCAGTCAACGGTATGGCCAGACGCTTGACCGGAAAGCCGCGCGGTTGGCTAAAAGGCTTTCCGAGCTTGGCGAGCGAACACGGCAGTGGTCGGGCCGCCTGATTCTTAAGGAGGCCGACTTGCGCGGCTTCATCGAGCGGCAGGCCGTCAAGACCGAG
>JBGPLV010000092.1:0-7426 GCA_041486625.1 Elusimicrobiota bacterium | reverse complement strand
CCAATTCTCCAAATATAACTTTGAATTGGCGGATGTCAGCCTACTCCGTCAATCCTTTACCAGTTATGAGGCCGAAGCGAAACGGCTCCTGTCCGCCGGTCTAGTCAAGCCGGCCTATGAGCACGTCATGAAGTGTTCGCATGCCTTTAATTTGCTTGATGCGCGTGGCGCCATTTCCGTTTCGGAGCGCGTCACCTATATTGGCCGCGTGCGGGCTCTGGCCTGTGCCGCCGCCCAAGCCTACGTCAAGAGGCACGAGGGACGAGAGACGAGCGACGAGGATAAGAAAGAAAATATTCCAGCATGAAAATGTCTCGTCCCTCATCCCTCGTCCCTCATCTCTCTACAAAAGACGCTCTTCTCGAAATTGGCTCCGAAGAGCTGCCTGCGTCTTTTGTCTTGCCGGGAATTCGGCAACTGAAAGCGCTGGCCGAAGAGTCACTGAAAGCGAGCGGCTTGAGCTATTCCTCGATCGAGGCCTATGGAACTCCTAGACGCTTGGCGGTCGTGATTCATGGCTTGTCCGACCGCTCTTCCGATCAAAAGAAAGTAGTAACGGGACCGCCGTCCGCCATCGCCAAAGACGCGCAGGGCCAGTGGACTTCCGCCGCCTTGGGATTTGCGCGCAAGCAGGGCTTGAAGCCTTCTGAACTCACCATTGAAAAGGACCGGCTAAGTGCAACGCTCCAGATCAAGGGTGTGGCGACCCGCCAGCTTCTGGCGGACCTTTTTCCACAGTGGATCACACGATTGGAATTCCCAAAATCGATGGTTTGGGAGCCGACAAAATTCCACTATCCTCGGCCCATCCGCTGGTTGGCGGCGGTCTATGGCAATGATACGGTCTCCTTTACGTTGGCGGGCGTGCGCTCCGGTAAATGGACCTACGGCCTCATGCTGCAGTCGACGAAAAAAATCCCCATCACTCAACCGGGCAAGTATGTCGTGATGCGTAAAAATCAATGTGTTCTGGTCGAGCCACAGACCCGCCAGGAAGCGATACGACGTTTTGCGGAGCAAGCGGTAAAACGCGTCCATGGAAAGGTCCATATGTCGGCCGCGCTCCTGGAAGAAGTCGGTAATTTAGTGGAACATCCCGTCGCGATCTTGGGAAATTTTGACCCGGCCTATCTGGATCTGCCGAAAGAGGTCCTCATCACCTGTTTGGAGCATCACCAGAAATTTTTCCCCGTTGTGGAGCCTCACCCGATGCCCTCTCCCTCAGGGAGAGGGGCCAGCGAAGCGGGGGGTGAGGCGAAGCTCCTCCCGCACTTCGTGGGCATTCGTAACGGGATGTCCGTCCATCAGGAAATTGTCCGCGAAGGGTACGAGCGCGTCCTTGCCGCGCGCTTGGCGGACGCCCGATTTTTCTTTAACCAAGATCGCCGGACACCGCTCGCCGCCAAAGTGGACGCACTTAGAGGCGTCATGTTTCAGGAGAAACTTGGAAATCTCTTTGAAAAGAAAGAACGCGTGAAGAAATTGTTGGGTACACTCGCCCCAGCGATGGGGGGAATGGCAGACTTGGAAAAGGCCCAGCTCGCCGCCAATTTGTGCAAAGCGGACTTGGTCACCGATATGGTCCGGGAATTTCCCGAGCTCCAGGGCATTATGGCTCGACTTTATGCGCAGGCCGATGGCGAAGACGCTGGTGTCGCACAAGCGCTCGAAGAACACTACTGGCCCATCACGCTTTCGGGGACTCTCCCCTCATCGGATATCGCGGCCTTTGTCGCGTTGGCCGATAAGTTAGATACCCTGGCCGGAGACTTCGCCGTAGGGCTCATTCCCTCCGGCTCCGCCGATCCATACGGGCTGCGGCGCGCGGCAGTTGGGATCATTCGCATCTTGGAATCGAAGAAATGGCCGCTTAACTTGGAATGGCTTGTCGACCAGGCCGTCGAAGCTCAGCCCAATCATTTAAAAGCCGCGGTGGGAGAAACCCAAAGCAAGCTTAATCAGTTCATGCAGCAAAGATTCGCCGCGCTGCTCACGGAGCGCGGATTTAAATCCGATGAAATTGATGCCATTCTCGCGGGAGGTGTCGGTGTGGTCCGGGAGGCACTTGCCAGGCTGGAAGCGCTTAAATCTTTTCGGGACGACAAGGAATTTTTAATCCTAGCTACCGTTTTTAAGCGACCATCAAATATTATTCGCCAGGCTAAGAAGGCTGGCGTCGATTTTGTCGGCGGCAATGAATCGTCGATCAATGAATTACTTTTTGAGCACGAAGCAGAACGAGAATTGCACCGTGTTTTAAAACAAACAAGCCGAGACGTTGATGAAAAGATATCAAACAAAGAATATTCAGAGGCGTTAAAAGCGATTTTGCCGATTGCGACACCTCTCGATAGTTTTTTCAAAGAAGCTATGGTTATGGCAGACAATCATGACGTTAAACTAAATCGCTTGAACATGATGTGTTGGGTGGAGACGACCCTTGCAAAAGTCGCTGACTTTTCCAAATTACAAAATGCTTAAGATGATCCCCTCACCCCGTGGCCGCTGCGGCCACGCCCTCTCCCACAAGGGGAGAGGGGAATTATTAGGGACACCTGCTCCCTCGCTCCCTCGCTCCCTCGCTCCCTCTCGATCATGAAAGATCTCTGGCTTATTTTGGCGAATATCGCCCTCCCTTTGTGCGCGGGCATCACCTTTTTTGCGCTAGCCCGCTACGCGTCGCATATCGCTCCCATGCGGATACTGGTCACCGGTGAGAAGACTTACAAAGGGGCCGCATGGGGGTTTGCTTTTTTCGGGGCGTATCTGGTCACCCGTCCGCTGCAGATTCTCCTTGGCCCGCATCCGATGCCACTCGTCATCAACTGCGTGCGGGAGTTCTGTATGATGGCGCTTTTCGCGCCGGCGGTTTTTGTCGCGATGATGAGTCTTTGTTTCGGCAGCGACCGGATTCCTAGGAAGTTGACTTACGGAATCTTCGGGCTGGGTTTTGTACTGGGCTTGGTCTTTGTCGCGCTCAATGCCCGGGCGATTGGCGGATCAGAAGAGATCTTCCGCTTGGGAAGCTACCGTGCTTATGACGGGGTCTGGTTCAAAGCAAGCGACCCGAATAGCCAGGCTTTAATGTCGATCCTATTTGTGATTCGCTTTATCGATCCCCTGTTCTTGCTTCTTTTGGCGGGGGTAATCGTGTTCCGCCACGCACGCCATTACCCGGAAGAAAAGGGCGCCGTCTATGACAACATGCCCAAAAAGCTCTATGTCCTTTCCGCCGCGGTCTTTGCCTTCCCGGTTTCGATGCTCATCACGGGGATCCTGGTCCTTTTCTTTAAGATCCCGAACCAGTGGTGGATCTACTACCTTGGAGCCTTGATCGCCGGACTTCTCGAAGCCGTCAGCCTCAGTTTGCCCCTCCGCCGCGACGTCCAAGTCAGCGAACACGCCCAATAGGGTTGTAACGATCCCCCAAATCCGCTTGAAAAAACCATTGCATTTATATCTTGCCCCAGTAAACTAAGCAGGCCTATGAAGTATCTGAAGGTACGAAACGTGTCCCGCCGTGTGGATCTAGGTCAAAAGGTCCGCGTCGCTACGTCCTTGCTGGATCGAGCCGTCGGGCTCCTCGCGACAAGCCCTTTGCGCGCGGGAGAAGGACTTTGGATCAGTCCCTGCAAGTCTATCCATACGTTTTTCATGCGATACCCCATAGACGTTCTTTTCCTGGATTCCGCTGGTGTGGTCTTAAGCCAGAAATCGCTACGTCCTTGGCGGATTTCGGCATGGCATTCCCGAAGCCGGGGCGTCCTCGAGATGGCCGCCGGGACGCTCAAGCATTCTGGGACCCAAGTGGGCAATCAAATTGAAATGAAGGAATTGAACTAACATGGCCGCCCCCGCAACCAAAGGCGCGTCCAATCCCAAAGGCGTGGTCGAAATCCTGCTTCACCGCAAGCTCGTCACCGGAAGCCAGATTCAGCCGGCGATTGATGAAGCGCGCAAGAGCGAGAAACCCATCCAGCAGATCATTGTCGACAACAAAATTCTCGATAAAACGGTGGTGTTGAAGGCCCTTTCAGAAGAATGGCGCATCAAAGCCGTCAATCTGACCGATATTGAAGTCGATCTGGATGTCGTAAAAGTCATTCCCGAAGCCACCGCCCGCCGGCATAAGGCCGCACCCTTTGCCAAGGAGGAGAATGTGCTCTTTGTGTCCATGGTCGACCCGCGTGATTTTTTCGCGGTGGAAGACATCCAGCTTCGCACGGGTTTTGAAGTTCAGCCGTATCTGGCGCTGCCGGGAGACATCAACGCGCTTTTGGATAAGGCCTATGGCGTCAGTGCCGCCTCGGCCGCTACCGAAGTCAGCGTGGAAGACATCATCAAAGGGGTCGCCGCCTCGGGGGGCGGCGATGGCTCGATGGACGAGCTCACCGTCGGGGCACTTCCGGACGAGCTCTCGGATGTGGCGGAGGTCTCCGCCGATGCGCCCGAGGTCGAAAAACTTGTGAACGCCATCATTCTGGGCGCCCTTCAGCAAAAAGCGTCGGATATTCATCTCGAACCTTTTGAGAAAAAACTCATTCTGCGTTATCGCGTGGACGGCGCCTTGCGGGAAGCGCCTTTCGCGCTGCCGTATGCCTTCCGGAACGCGCTCCTCGCCAAGATCAAGATCATGACCAATCAAATGGACATCACCGAACACCGGAAACCGCAGGACGGGCGCATCCAGGTGACGGCGAAAGGGAACCCAATTGAGTTCCGAGTGAATATTGTCCCCACCGTTTTCGGAGAAGCGTGCTGCATGCGCGTCCTGGACCGGTCCTCCATTCAGGTTGATATGGGAAAAATGGGCTTTTTGCCGGACACTTTGCAGACGCTCAAAGAGCTCCTTCAGAGACCCTTCGGGTTGATCCTGGTGTGCGGGCCGACCGGTTCTGGAAAATCCACGACGCTCTACGCCGCGCTCAACTCGATCAATACCCCGGACATGAAGATTCTCACCGCCGAAAACCCGGTCGAATACAACCTGCCGGGCATCGTCCAGGTGAACGTCAATCAAGAGATTGGCTTTGACTTTTCCACGGCGCTCCGCGCCTTTTTGCGGCAGGACCCCGATGTGGTGATGGTCGGAGAAATCCGCGATAAGGAAACCGCTCAGATCGCCATGGAAGCCGCCATGACGGGCCATTTGGTGTTTTCCACGATCCACACCAATGATGCCCCCAGCGCCGTTGCCCGCCTGCATGAGATGGGTGTCCCTAACTTTTTAGTGGCCTCCGCCATCGAGGCGGTGCTGGCCCAGCGGCTTGTTCGACGCGTGTGCAAAGACTGCCGGGAGCCGCTCAAGCCCACACCCGAAATGATCAAAGTATTTCATGAAAACAAAATCGATATTTCTAAAGCGACTTTTTATAAAGGCAAGGGGTGCGGGACATGCAATTTGATGGGATACAAGGGCCGCGCCGCCCTGCACGAACTTTTGGTGGTCAATAATGAAATTCGGTCTCTGTGTCTCACGGAGGTGGCCGCGGGCCCGATTCGGGAAGTGGCCGTCAAGGCGGGCATGCGGGGCCTTTTCCTGGACGGACTCATCAAAGTCACGATGGGGGTGACGACCTTGGAGGAAGTCTACACCGTCGCTACGGCGGCGGAATAAACGACATGGGCGATAATCTGACCATCGTATGCAGCCACTGCAAAGAGAAGCTTGCGACCGAAGCCCATTTCTGCCATCACTGCGGCGCCCCTACAGGAACGGCTGACTGGTCGGCGAGCGGGGATGAAAATTTTGTCAAAGGCCTTTTCAACTTGGCGCGCGGCCTCGCTTCCACCCTGGACGTCGATGCGCTCTTAAAACGCATCGGTCAGTCGGCCGAGCAGATGTTTTTGTGCGAGGCCTCCGCCATCATGCTTCTGGATGAAGACCAGAAAAACCTCTTCTTTAAGGTGGCGACGGGCGAAAAAGGCGGCATGGTCACCAAGTTTCGCATCAAGATGGGCGAAGGCATTGCCGGCTGGGTCGCCGAAAAAAGAGAACCTGTGATGGTCAATGATGTGTCCCAAGACGCGCGCTTTACGGGGCAGCATGACCAGGCGTCCGGTTTTAAGACGAAATCCGTGCTCTGCGTCCCGATGTTGGCCGGCGGTGAGCTGATCGGCGTATTGGAAGTCTTGAACAAAAGGGTGTCAGAGGGTTTTACGGAGGCCGACAAGAGCCTGCTCGAAAGCCTGGCGAGCCTGGCGGCTCTGGCGATCGCCAACGCGAGGCTGGTCGGGGGATTCCGGAATTTTTACTCGAATACGATTGAGATCCTAATCAGCGCGATTGAGGCCCGGGACATGCGGATGGCGGGCCACTGTTGGCGGTTTGCCCAGCGCGCCACATCGCTCGGCCGAAAATTGGGGCTTGAAGGGCAGGTGCTCAAGGACCTCTATTACTCGGCCCTGCTTCACGATGTGGGGTTTTTGAAAGTCGCCGGGGGCTGGAACATGTCGCGGATCCTGGTGATGGAATCGCCCCATATGGAACAGACTCACCCGATGATCGGCGCGGAGATGATCAAAGGCATTGACATTTTAAAGGGGGCGGCCAGCCTGATCGTTTTCCACCATGAGTGCTATGACGGTTCCGGTTTTCCCCGCGGGTTGAGCGGCGACCAGATCCCCTTGGGCGGCCACATTCTGTCCGTTATCGAGAACTGCGAAGAGATGCGCATGAACGGATATGCGCCCGAACAAATTCTGGCGATCTTGACCGAGCAAGCCGGCAAAAAATTCCACCCCGACGTGGCCAAAGCCTACCTGGACGTCCTCAAAGCCGAAGAAGCCAAAGCCGTCTAACCCTTAGTATAATCCCCACCATGCGTAAGAAAATTACGGTGGTTGGTGCCGGGAACGTTGGTGCGAGCGCGGCGGCGTGGCTTGCTGAGAAAGGGTCTTTTGATGTCGTCCTCGTCGATGTTGTCGAGGGGATGCCGCAGGGCAAAGCCCTGGATCTCGCGCAGGTGGGGCCCGTGGTGGGTTCCGACGCGACTATCACGGGCGCCAACGACTACGGTCCGACCGCCGGCTCCGATCTCTTTATCGTCACCGCCGGCATCGCCCGCAAGCCGGGCATGAGCCGGGATGATCTGCTCAAGACCAATACCGGGATCGTCAAAGCGGTCGCCGAACAAATTAAGAAAACCTCACCCAAGGCCTTTGTCATCGTCGTCTCAAATCCTCTCGACGCTATGTGTTATGTGATGAAACAGGTCACCAATTTCCCTCGCGAGCGTGTGATCGGGATGGCGGGGGTGCTTGATTCCGCCCGCATGGCGACTTTTATAGCTCAGGAGCTCAAGGTTTCCGTCAAGAATGTGAACGCTTTTGTCTTGGGCGGCCATGGCGATACCATGGTGCCTCTCCCGCGCTATACGACCGTATCCGGCATCCCTCTCCCGGAACTTCTTCCTAAGGACAAGAT
>JBGPLV010000091.1:0-7444 GCA_041486625.1 Elusimicrobiota bacterium | reverse complement strand
GGCGCCGCCGAGTTTTCGGTGGACGCCGGTTCTCCTTTGCCCGAAGGGTACGGCGATAATCGTCTCGTGATTATGTCGCGCGACCCCTTTTGGTTCTTTGCTTACTGGGAAATCACGCACGAACGCGCCGAACAAATTCGAGTCGCGCACGGGCGCGACAGCTGGGACCGGGCGACGCTCGTGCTTCGTGTCTACGATTTGGGCGAATCCTCTCAAACCCCCATTGATTCGTCGACCCATTTTGATGTCGAAGTCCATAAGTTTGCGCGCCAGTGGTACGTCCAGGTTCCGGTCTCCGGACATATTTATGTGGCCGACCTCGGATTGAGATGGCCTGACGGAAAATTTGTGTCACTTTTCCGGTCTAATGTGATTCGGCAACCCTCCGGGCGCGTCTCCGATCAGGTGGACAGCCAATGGATGTCCGTGGGTCTGGTGTCGGAGGAGTGGGAGAACATGGCGCGCATCGCCATCGGGGCAGGAAGTTCCAAGGGAGGATCGGCGGAAGGGTCCAATGCGATGGCGCTTCGCTGGGAATTCTTGCGGTCTGTTTTTTCGGGTTCTGTGTCGTCATGGCATCCTCAGGAGCCCAAGCGATGAGTGAAAAAGGATATTTCGTTCTTGTTCTCCATGCCCATCTCCCGTTTGTGAGGCATCCGGAGTTTGACGATTTCTTGGAAGAAGACTGGTTCTTTGAAGCGGTGACGGAAACTTATTTGCCGCTTCTCGACATGATGACGCGTCTCGTAACGGAGCGCGTCCATTTCCGCCTCACCATGTCGCTCACGCCTCCGCTCTGCGCGATGATGTCCGATCCTTTGCTCCAGTCGCGCTACCGCCGCTATCTCTACAAGTTGGTCGAGCTCGCCGAAAAGGAAGTCCACCGCACCAAAAATACTTCTTTTCAAGCCTCCACCGAGATGTACCTGCGGAAACTCTCGCGCTGCCGCCAGATGTACGACGACTGGTATCGGGGAAATCTGCTTCACGCTTTCCGGCAGCTCCAGGATCAGGGGGTTCTTGAAATCATTACCTGTGCCGCGACGCACGGGTATCTCCCGCTCATGAACAATCGCCAGGCCGCCCGCGCGCAGATTCGCGTGGCAGCCGATGATTACCAGCGACACTTTGGCCGGCGTCCCCGGGGCACGTGGCTGGCCGAGTGCGCCTACAACCCCGGCGATGACGTTCTCCTGCAAGAGCAGGGGATTCGTTATTATTTTATGGAGGCACACGGCCTTTTGTACGGAACACCAAGACCCCGCTACGGAGTTTACGCGCCGGTGTACTGCCCGTCCGGGGTGGCCGCCTTCGGTCGGGACATGGAATCGGCGCATCAGGTGTGGTCGGGTGAAACGGGTTATCCGGGGGATTGGCGTTACCGCGAATTTTATCGCGACGTGGGCTATGACTTGGATTACGAGTATGTCAAACCCTACCTGCACGCCGACGGCGTCCGGCGCAACGTGGGACTCAAGTATTACAAGATAACGGGGAAGGTGCCCCTGAACGCTAAAGACCCCTATAACCCCGACGAAGCGCGCGAGATGGCCGCCCAACATGCCGGGAACTTCATGTTCAACCGGCAGAAGCAAATCGAACATCTCTCGGGGCTCCTGCAGAAGAAGCCTTTGGTGGTCTCCATGTACGATGCCGAGCTGTTCGGCCACTGGTGGTATGAAGGACCCGATTTCCTCGAATTTTTATTTCGCAAGATCCATTTTGACCAGAAAGATCTGCGGCTTGTCACTCCGAGCGAATACTTGGCGGAGAATCCTCATAACCAGGTCATCCAACCGGAGATGTCCTCCTGGGGAGATAAAGGCTATCATGAAGTATGGCTCAACGGCGCCAACGACTGGGTTTACCGCCACCTGCACAAGGCGGCAGAGCTCATGGTCGAGCTGGCCGAGCAAAACCCGAGCTCCTCGGGCTTGCGCGAGCGGGCGCTCAACCAGGCTGCGCGCGAGCTCTACCTGGCGCAATCCTCGGACTGGGCGTTTCTGATGACGGTGGGAACGGCCACCTCTTACGCGCAGAAGCGCACGCGGGACCACCTCCACCGCTTTTTGTCCCTCAATGAACAGATTCGCAGGGGTCACATCGATGAGATGTTTCTCGCGGAAATCGAACGACGGGATACCATTTTCCCGCAGCTCGATTATCGGGTTTTCCGAAACACTCAGCAGCGGGAATCGGTGACGGTGCTATAATGAGCTTATCGACCCCAAGAGGCCGATCGAATAGGAGGGCTACCATGGCCATACCCAATGAGACGTCGATTTTGTCAGGTAATGGAGAAACGATCCAGTCCGCAAAACGGAAAGCGTCCCGTAAGACAGGAGCTTCGGTACGAGAGCAAGTGTCCGCGGCCGCCAAGCGATTGGTCGGTCGGAACGCCGGTCCGGTGGAGACCCTATTCACCCAGGAACCGAATCCCTCCCATCAGCCTGCCGCTCCCTTCATCTGGATCGACTTTCCCGTCCAAAATGAGGTCCTTCGCGCTACAACCTATGTGATACGGCTGGGTGTGGGCGGAGCGGATCTCGTTGAAATTTCCATCGATCAGAGTCCGTGGCTTCCCTGCCGCCTGACATCCGGTTACTGGTGGTATGATTGGGCGAACATCGCCCGAGGAAAACACACCCTGGTCGCCCGCCTGCGTCTGCCGGACGGCCGTTGGTTCAAAACACCGCCTCGCCAGTGCGACTATCGCGCTGAATGAAGTCAGCCGAAGTTCGCTCTTCGTTCCTCAAATTCTTTGAGGGACAGGGCCACAAAATAGTCGCGTCCGACTCGCTCATTCCTTCCACCGATCCGACGCTTCTCTTCACCAGTGCGGGGATGGTTCAGTTCAAGCCGAATTTTCAAAATCCATCCGCCAGTCCCTACAAGCGTGCCGCCTCCTGCCAAAAGTGCCTCCGGACCTCCGACATCGAACGGGTCGGGACCACGCTGCGTCATCTGACCTTCTTTGAGATGCTCGGGAATTTTTCCTTCGGCGATTACTTTAAGAAGGAGTCGATCGCCTGGGGCTGGGAGTTCATCACGAAAACCATGGGTCTTCCCGGGGATCGTTTCATCGTCTCGGTGCACAAGAGCGATGACGAGGCATTCGGGATCTGGGAGAAACTCGTGTCGAAGGACCGGATCTACCGCCTGGATGACGACACTAACTTCTGGACCATGGGGCCGACGGGCCCTTGCGGCCCTTGCTCGGAGATCCTCTGGGACCGGGGCAAGGAATGGAGTTGCGGAAAACCCACGTGCGGTCCCGCGTGCGACTGCGACCGCTATCTGGAAATCTGGAATCACGTCTTCACCCAGTTCGACCGCTCTGCGGACGGAAAGCTCACTCCCCTGCCGCAGAAAAATATCGACACCGGCATGGGGCTTGAGCGTCTGACTTTGCTCACGCAGGGTGTTGCCAGTCCCTTCGAGATGGACGGTTTTCAGGCGATTTTTAAGGATTTGTCGAAAATTAGCGGGCACCCCTCGCCCTCCCCTCTCCCTAAAGGGAGAGGGCCAAGCTTGGCCTTCCCCCTTCAGGGGGAAGGTGGCCGTAGGCCGGATGAGGGGAGCACCATCGCCTTTCGCCGCATCAGTGATCATGCCCGCGCGGTCACGTTCATGATTTCAGACGGAATTCTCCCGTCCAATGAGGGCCGGGGTTATGTGCTGCGCCGCCTCCTCAGGCAGGCCGTCCGCGCGGGCAAAACGCTCGGAATACGCGACCCCTTTTTCTACAAACTGAGCGGAACCGTCATTGACCTCATGAAAGATGCTTACCCTGAAACCGTGCAGCGCCGCCAGACCATCGCTTCCATCGTGAAGAGCGAAGAGGAAAAATTCCTGGAGACGCTGGACACGGGGACCCGAAAGCTGGAAGAGCTCATTACGACGGCCAAGGCCCATAAGGTGAAAACCCTTTCCGGCAAAGATGTCTTTCAGCTCTACGACACCTACGGGTTTCCGTTTGAGCTCACCAAAGAAATGGTCGATGGGATGGGTTTTACGGTGGATGAGGAAGGGTATAAGAAAGCGCAAACACAGGCAGTGGAACTCGCCCGTCAGGCATGGAAAGGTTCCGGCGCGCAGGATGTCGACCGGTATCGCGAGTGGAAGACCAAACTGAAAGCGACCGGTTCCTCTTTTCAGGGCTACTGGCATCTCGACATCGACGCGAAAGTGCTAGTGCCGTTCCACCGCACAAAACCCGCTGGCTGGGTGAACGAACTCAAAGCCGGCGAGGAAGGCGAAGTCATTCTGGACCAAACCACGTTTTACCCCGAGGGCGGCGGCCAGGTGGGCGACGTGGGGAAACTGGAATCAGGCCAGGCCACCCTCGACGTTCTCGATACCCAAACCCCCCTCGAAGGAATGATTGTTCATTCTGTCCGCGTGACGCGGGGGACGTTGAAGGGCGGAGACGCCGTGACGGCCAAGGTGGACCGGGATAAACGCGACGCGACGCGCCGCCATCATACGGCGACCCACATGCTGCACAAGGCGCTCCGGGAAGTGTTGGGACCGCACGTGACCCAGGCGGGGTCGCTCGTGGCCCCCGACCGGCTCCGGTTCGACTTCAATCACAACGCGCCGCTCTCGCGCGAGGAGCGCGAGCGTGTGGAAGACATCGTGAACCGGCAAATTTTAAACAACATTCCCATCCAGGAATGTCACATGACAAAGGATGAGGCGCACAAGATAGGCGCGATGATGCTCTTTGGTGAGAAATATGGGGAAAATGTTCGCGCGATTATGGTCTCTAAGTATGACTGCAAGCAGCCCGAACAAGCGTGGAGCCTGGAACTGTGTGGGGGAACCCACGTGAACGAAACAGGACAAATCGGACTTTTTAAAATCGTTAGCCAGGCGGCCGTCTCGGCAGGGGTGAGGCGTCTAGAGGCCGTCGCGGGGCTCTCCGCTCTTCAGACCATCCGCCGGCTGGAGCATCAGCTCATGACCGCCGCCGAAACGCTCAAGACCACGCCGGAGGATCTTCCGGCGCGTCTGGAGAAGATCTTGGCCCAGGAAAAACAGCTTGAGCGGGAAATTCAAACGCTCAAGTCCAAGGAGCTGCGCTCCCAATTTGACGACATCGCCAAATGCGCCGTCTCGGTCGGCGGCGCGCAGGTCATCAGCCAACGGCTCGCGGACGTCGACGACAAGCAATTGCGCGAGGTCGCCGACCGGCTGCGCGACGGCGCCGGAGCGGGGGTGGTCGTCCTCGCTTCGGTGAATGATGATAAAGTCAGTTTTGTGGTCTCCGTACAAAAGGCGCTCACCGAACGCGGATGGCACGCGGGGCAGATCGCTAAGGAATTTGCCGCGCTCATTCAAGGCTCCGGCGGCGGCCGCCCCGATTTTGCCCAGGGGGGTGGCAAGAATATCGCCGCACTCGATAAGGCGCTGGCGGGTGTTGAAAATATTTTAAAGCACCTCGTCGTCAAGGCGCCGCACAAATAATGTGCCCTCGTAGCACAACGGATAGTGTACCGGCCTCCGAAGCCGATGATGCCAGTTCGATTCTGGCCGAGGGCACCACTATGAAACAAGAGGAGTCTCAATGGCATCTGTAATTATTCCCGTTCTTCTCTGTTTTTTCCTCGGGCCAGGCGTGGGCCAGCTTTATAACAAGGAATACAAAAAGGGCTCGATGTTGATCGGGCTGAGCTTCGTGGTCCTGGTCGGGGCCGGTGTGTGGTACTTCAAAGCCCTTCAACCGTACCTTCCGAATGATTTAACAGCCGTCGATCCTGCGGCCCTGCAGCCGTTGCTCAGGAACGCGGCGGCACAAGTCAGCTCCAAGGAGGGATATATCCTCAGTGCGTGCGAGGCTGTTTTGACGGTGGTGTGGCTTTACGGGATTGTGGACGCTTATTTGGTGGCTCAGAAAAAAAGGAGGGCTTAAATGGTTACGGGACTAGTGCTCATTCGTTTGGCTTCAGGCCGTGAAAAATTAACAATGGCCAAGTTAAAGGAAGTAAAAGGAGTCTCGCATCTTTCCGCCGTGTTCGGGCGGTGGGACCTGGTGGCCGACATTGAAGCGCAGGATTTGACGATGATGACCAACGTGGTCGTGGGAAAAATCCGTGCCGTCCCCGGCGTCTACTCGACGGAAACCCTTGTGACCACGTCCATCTAATTGTTGTTCCAGCCCCTCCGTCACGTCTCCTCCCACCTTTTACCGAACGGCCTTCGCGTTCTTCTCAAGGAAGATCGCACCTGGCCGCTCGTCTCCGTCCAGGCCTGGGTCCGTGTGGGCTCTATCGATGAAGCGGAATCTGAAGCGGGTCTCGCTCACGTTCTGGAGCACATGGTGTTTAAGGGAACAACCCGTCATGCCGCCTCCGACATCTCCCGATGGGTTGAAGCCCAAGGCGGCGCGCTGAACGCTGAAACGTCCAAAGAATATACTCATTACTACATCGATCTTCCCGCCGCAGGAATTCGCCAAGCCGTTCATCTCACGGCGGAGCTTCTGTGCCGGGCGCGCCTGGATCCGAAGGAATGGGCGCGCGAATGTCCCGTCATTCTGGAAGAGATGAAGCGTCGGCATGACGACCCTGAAACGATGACCTGGGAACTTCTCCAGAAGGCCATCTATGCAGACCCCGCCCATTCGCGCCCCGTCATCGGAAATCTTGAGACGGTCTCCTCTTTTTCAGCGGAAACCGTTCGGCGGTTTTATGAGGCGCATTACACGGCCGCCAACACGCTGGTGGTGGTGGTAGGAGATTTTAAAACCCGTGACGTTTTAAGCGAGATCCGCCGGGAATTTCGTTCCATGTCGAAAGGCGTTCCCAGGGACGACCGGCCGCCTTCCAGAGTTCGTCATGAGGCATGGCAGGAACATCTTCAAAAGCCCATCCAGCAAGCCTACGCGGTCTACGGATTTCCCACGCCCCCCGCCGCCCATCCCGATCAAGAAGCGCTCGATCTCCTGGCGGTGCTACTGGGTGATGGCCGCAACGCGAGGCTCGTTCATACCCTTCGCGAGGAAAAAAAACTGGTTTGGTCCATCGGGTCTTCCAACATCACCCAGGAGGGGCCGGGGATCTTCGCTATCTTCGCAGAGTGTGACGCCAAAAACCGTCCCAAGATCGGCCCGGCGGTGCAGACCCTTCTCCGGGAGCTCAAAAAACATCCGCCGACCTCCGAAGAGATTCGCCGCGCCAAGAACTTGATCCAGACCGCATGGCTTCAAGGGTACGAGACGTTCCACAACCAGGCGTCAACCCTGGGTTCCTACGCGCTCGAAAATCAGCTCGAGCGCCTCCAACACTACTTGCCCAAAATTCTGTCGCTGGATCGGCAGGATTTGACGCGTGTGATCGCCGACTACTTTTCTCAGGAGCTTTGCAGCGCGGTGGTGGAACCGTGACGGCCGGGGTCAGGCATGACAATCTGACACTTGACCACAAGTGTCAGATTGTCATGC
>JBGPLV010000090.1:0-7460 GCA_041486625.1 Elusimicrobiota bacterium | reverse complement strand
GGCTGGGGATGTCGGTCGACTGTTCGAGAAGCGAGATGACCTGCTGAACCACCACCTCGCCTTTTTTCAGCTCGACAAACTCCACGACCTCCACCTGGATGTGGCCCACACCTTGGGCTTTCAGCCAGTCCCCTAGATTTTTGTTCTCTTCGAGCTGGCCTTTGCGTTTTCCCAAGGCGTCGGTGAGGCTCGTGATTTCGTTCACTTGTAAGCCTTTAAAGAATTTGAGACTCTGAACTTCCTGTTGAACCAGAAACGGCCGGAAATCCTTGGCTTCGACCACCTCTTTCCCGTTGACGCACAGTTTCCCTTGAATGTCACTGACGACAATTGGAGAGGCTTCCTGCAGGCAGCTTTCGAGTGCCTGTTGGGCGCCCTTAATGGCGGAATCGACCATCTGGCTGCCTTTGGGGTAAATTCGCGCGTTGACAATGGCGGAACGCAGCATGGAGATGGCTTTGCCTACGGTCATGGCCGGAATGGTTGGCATAGCAAATTTAGGCTGGAGAGGCAGCGGCTGCGAGCAACTCCCGCGGTAGGGCGAAGCTGACATCTTCCTTAATGACTTCGAGTTCTTCCACGGTCGCGCCGCGAGATTTTAGGTAAGTGACGACATCCTCCACGAGGTAATCGGGAGCCGAGGCACCTGCTGTTAGTCCCACACTGCGGACCTTCGTGAGCCATGCGGGCTGAATCTCCGAGGCGTTGTCGATCAGGTGTGACTCCACCCCTTGGGCCCGCGCCACTTCGCACAGACGAATGGAATTGGAGCTGTTCCGGGACCCGACCACCAGAAGCAGATCGATGCCGGCCTTGATCAGTTCTTTGACGGCGTCCTGGCGGTTCTGGGTGGCGTAGCAGATATCGTCTTTGGTCGGGCTGACCAGGTTCGGAAAGCGTTTCTTGATGGCCGCCGCGATGTCCTGGGTCTCATCCACGCTGAGCGTGGTCTGGGTCAGACAGACCACTTTGTTGGGATCGGGCACCCGGACTTTCGCCACTTCTTGAACGGTTCCGACCACTTGAATCTTATCGGGCGCCTCGCCCGTGGTCCCAATGACTTCGTCGTGCTCTTTGTGCCCGATGAGGATGATGGTGTAGCCGTCCCGAATGTATTTATGAACTTCCAAATGAACCTTGGTCACGAGTGGGCAGGTCGCGTCGATGACGTGTACGTCGCGTTCTTTGGCTTCCAGACGGACCGCAGGAGACACGCCATGGGCGCTAAAGATCACGAGGCTCCCCGGAGGCGCTTCCTGGATGCTGTCGATAAAAATGACCCCCTGGCGCTTAAAATTCTCGACCACGGCGCGGTTGTGCACGATCTCTTTGCGGACATAGATCGGATGCGGGAATTTCTTCAGCGCGATATCGACGATGTCGATGGCGCGCACGACACCGGCGCAAAATCCGCGAGGTCTCACGAGAGTGACTTTCATGCGGGCGTTATTATAGCAAAGGAGCTAAAGCGTCGGCGAGGGCGTTAAAGAGGACATGGCCGATGTAACCGACGAGGGCCGCAGCCAAAAGGCCAAATAAACCGAGGAACACATTGATCGTGCCCAATAAAACCGCCGCCAAGAGCGCGACCACGAAGCCGGTCGTCACGACGAGCCGGCCCAGAAACTGACAGGCGGAGATAAAGCGGGCCAGAGCTGGCCGCCGCAGCAGTTCCAGTTTTTCGGGAGGTGCGGACACTTGGAGCACGACGCCACAGGCGGCGCAGTACCAGGCCCGCAACACATTGGCGTGGTGGCAGATCTCGCACTCTTTGGAGCTTACGTTGTGCACGATGCGCCGTTTAAAAACAAAAAACTTCTCGCCCAGGCCGAGGACCGCCCAGAAGACGGCCCCTAAAATAGCGCCGGTTGACCCTTCAATGATGCGTTTAAATCCCCACTCGGGCTTGGCGATATCCATCAGGCTGGCATACATTTGATACCCCAGCCATCCGCCCAGGGCTCCGCCCAGAAGACCCGCAATGAGGCCGGCGGCGATGCGGCTGGGCTTGCGTTCCATCATCGCGCTCACGAGCCCAATCGCGCATCCTGCGGACGCCCAAGTGGCCACGACGGCCGTCATGCCGGCCGAAGGGTTTCCGTCGCGCACGAGCCACGAGGCGATGACGCTGCCCACCAGCCCCCCCAAGACCCCGGCCAGCGCGCCGCGAATGGTTTTGAGCGTGGATTCTTCCATCATCCCTTCGGCGGACCCTAGAAAGTATCCGCCGAGCGCTCCGGATAAAAGGAAATGGCCTGATTGCGACAGGCTCGTGCCGGCGGCGCGGCTCGCCGCGGGGATCACCCACCAACCAACCATGCCGGAGGCAAACCCCGCCAGACTCCGTCTCAGGACCCAGGACAAGGTGTCGCGCAAACGGGCGATCCGCGGACCGTTTTTAGCGGCGGAGAATCCGCAACGAATGCAGTAATCGCCGGGAGTTTGGGAAGTGAAATTACAGCTTGGGCAGGTGATCAAAGGTTAGAAGCCGCCGCCGAAGGCTTTGAAGAAGTCGTCGCCACCGCCGGAGTCCTTTTTACTTTCCGCCTTCTTGGTTTTTTTAGCGCCGGGTTGTTCCTTCTTGGTATCGGCCTCCCCGTGCTGGACGGGATTCACAAAGCTTTTGCGCAGGCCCTCGGCGAAGGCCAGGACCTTGGAGCCACGGTCATAATACATGTGAAAAGGCGATTCCTTCTCCAGCGGTTCATAGGAGTTCCCCAGGCTATCGCGCTTCTGCTCCCAATCGGGAGCGTAGACGAGCTTGTTGCGGATATCCACTCGGCCCTTCGCATCGAAGGGGATCGAGAAGCGGATCCGGTAAATCCCATTAAAATTGGTGACGGTGGGATCAAACATGGAATTTTCTTCACCCGGATCGCCGACGCGCACGAGCACCCCTTCCACGGGATTTTCGCTATAGTCGACCACCATCCCACGGATAAATCCTTCCAGAAATTCCGTGTATTTGGGGAGTGTGACGAAACCGATCTTTTTCTTCCCGGTGACTTTCTTCACGACCGAAAGATCAACCACCCGCTCTTCCGCGAAATCGTAACGGACCAGGTCCGCTTTGGTCTCGGCCGCATAAAGAACTCCTGCGCTTGAAAAAAGAATAAGACTCAGCAGGAAGGATTTCATGCGCGGCCGGTAGAATAGTATTGGTAGGTGATGCGGCCGAGTGAGGCGATGAACCGCTTGGCTGTTTTGTAGGTCACGTCATGGGATGTCAAAACGCAAATCATGTAGTCGCCCTTCGGGGAGAAGACGATGCCCACGTCGTGGCAGGCCCGGCGTAAAAGGCCCGTCTTATGGGCGATTTCCCAGCCGCTCGGCAAGAACCGCGGCAGGCGGTCGCGGAGATGCTGGTGCTTCAGGATATCCAGCATCTGATCGCTGGCCTGGGCGCTGACGAGTTCCCGCTTATAAATCTTTTCCAGCAGATACGCCATGTCTCGCGGACTGGTCATGTTATCCTCATCGACCCGGCGGGACGTGAGTTTGAACCCTTCGGGATGAATGGCCGTTTCACTCAATCCCAAACGGACGAAGGCTTTTTGCAGATAATCGTAACCCAACTGGCGAATGAGCAGTTCGGCGGCCGTGTTGTCGGAGTGGCCGATCATATACTCAAGCAGTTCGCGGTTTGTGTAGACCGAGCCCGCCGGAGACAGCTTCAGGATCCCCGAGCCACCTTTCTTATCACTCCGCTGGAGCGTGATGGGTGTGCCGAGAGACAGTTTCCCTTCTTCGACCGCCAGGAAGGCCGCGCAGAGAATCGGAAATTTAATAAGGCTCGCGCTGGGGAAAGCCAAATCGCTGTTAATGGAGGCGACTTGGCCGCTTTTGAAATCTTTAATGATGTAGCCGACCGTCCCACCGAACTGATCCGCGCGCGCGCTCACCGCATCGGCGAGTGACTGCCAATCATCCGGGTTGATGGCGATGCCCTGTGGTTTCGCGAGAAGAGTGGGAGCAGGCATCGAGTGGAGACTATCTCCGGCCAGACACGCCAAGAGGGCCAGGCTGATGAGCCCGCCATAGATCACCGATTTCTCAACACATACTTTTTGAGTCCGCATCGTACTTATCCTTTAACAGATTTCCGCCAAAAATCAAGAGTTTTTAGCATATTTCGCAGGCTTATGCCCGGAATACGTTTCGCAGCAAGAAATAGAGATTTTCTTTACGTTCCCGGAGACGGCGGATGAAGTACGGCAGCCAATGTGTTCCATAAGGAATGTAGACGCTAGCCCGGTACCTCTCGTTCGCCAGCGACGCGAGATGCCGGTTTTGGATTCCGTAAAGCATCTGAAATTCAAATTGCTCCTTGGTGGCCTTTTTTTCGCGGGATAGCGCGATGATTTGGTCAATTAGACCAGGGTCGTGAGTGGCAAACGCCGGATAAACACCTCGATTCACCTGCTCAAAGACTTTCTGGACCAGCATACGAAAGTTCCCGTCGACTGCCGCTTTGGAGGTGTAAGCGATCGCCGGAGGTTCCTTATAAGCCCCTTTGCACAACCGGACATTCAACGGTTTTCGCATGAGTTGATCCAGGTCGCCTCCCGTGCGCACCAAGTAAGCCTGCAGACATAGCCCCACGGACTTAAATTGCTGCCGAATCGCGTCAAAGATCTCGATCGTCTTCTGCGTCAGCGCGGATCCCTCCATGTCGAACCACACGAAAAGTCCCAGTCGTTCGGCTTCCTGCGCAACACGACGAATGTTACCCAAACACACTTCGCGGGAAATCAGGATTCCCATCTGACTCACCTTGATAGATACCGAGGCCCGCACTTGATGTTCATGAATCAGGCGCAGAAGGCTCATATATTCTTCGGCAGCCGCCTCTGCCTGACTTTCCGATGTCACATCTTCACCAAGATAATCAAGGATGGCGGCCATGCCCTTCGCATTGACCCGACGGGCCGCGTCCACGGCTGCGGCGGTGGTTTCCCCCGCAACAAAGCGACGCGCGAAAAAACTGAAGAAC
The DNA here is from genome assembly GCA_041486625.1 of Elusimicrobiota bacterium. Lineage (GTDB taxonomy): Bacteria > Elusimicrobiota > Elusimicrobia > 2-01-FULL-59-12 > 2-01-FULL-59-12 > JANLWZ01. The sequence continues at coordinate 2,467 of JBGPLV010000090.1, read as the reverse complement.
TTAGCCATAGGAATGCCCCAATTACGTCATCCCCGAGCGCCCCTGTCGGGGATCCATGGATTCCCCGCCAGTGACCGCGGGGAATGACGATTCAGGGGTGATCATAACGTCAACAATAAACATTTCACGCTCCCTCCCGCCTTCATAAATTCGGATGTCGGAGACTCCAGAACGTTGTAACCCAAAACCGCTAATTGCCCCTTTAGCCGGCGGCTTGCCCGGTTCAAAACCACGGTCCGCCCCACGCGAATCCCGTTACAGGCAAATTGATAGGCGTCTTCCCGGGAAACCGCGACAGGATTTTGGATAAACCTGCGAATGACCCTGCGCCCATACGCGTCAAACGCCTGCGGGTAATAAAGTACGGACCGGTCATCGAGCGGCAGAAAGCAGGTGTCTAAATGATAAAACTGGGGCGCGGAGAGCTCCAGGGTCACCAATCGCCGGCCGAGGGCATTCGACACGCGTTCATGGGCGCGAACCTCCGAGCGAAAGCGAAATCCCCCGAAAAACATATCGCGATAAGCCAGGAGATCCCCTTCCCCCTCGAAGAATAATCCTCGTGCCACATCATGGATCTTATACCCCTTTTGGCGAAAAAATCGTTGAAATGCCATTTCTTCTCCTTGACGCTGGGCGTACCGAAAATGGCTGGGGATAAACGTCCGACCACGCGCGATCCCAGCATTGGCCGTAAACACCATGTCCGGGCAGGCTTTTTTTTGCGGAACCTTCCACACTTCAACACCCAGCTTGCGAAGAGAGTGGTAGAGAACCTGCCACTGGCCGGAGGCTTTGGCCGTGTGGATGGGGTTGCGGAGCTTCATCCAGGGATTGATTTCGTAGCGAATGGCGTAGTGCTCCGGAGCGCACATCAACACCTTCATCTTAATGTCTCTGAAGCTGTGTGCGGAGTTCTCGCAAGAAATATCCGACATCGGTCACAAGCGACGTGGACTGCCAGGTTCCCCGGTCCGAAAGCTTGGTGACGGAGGACGGATTGATGTCGACGCAGACGGTCCGGACGCGCGCGGGCAGAAGGTTCCCCGTGGCGACCGAATGCAGCGTCGTGGCCAGCATCAGAACGAAATCAACACCTTGCAGATGTCGGCGCATCTCGTGCTGAGCTTCGACCATGTCGGTCGTAACTTCCGGAAGAGGGCCGTCGTCGCGGATGGAGCCCGCCAAAACAAAAGGCACTTTTTTTCGCACGCAAGCGGCCATGATGCCGGATCGAATTTTGCCGCGCCTGACAGCCGTGCGGATGGAGCCGAGACGGCGAATCAGGTTAATGGTGCGCAAGTGATGCTCGTGTCCGCCGTGCGTCGCGGCGCCGCTCGCCAGACTCATCCCGAGGGAGGTTCCGAAGAGCGCGGCCTCCATGTCGTGGGTCGCCAGGGCGTTTCCCGCAAAAAGGACATGAATGAATCCATGGCTGATGAGCCAGGCGAGATCATGGTGAGCGCCCGTATGAATGACGGCGGGTCCGGCGACCACGCAGACTTTCCCTTTTCCTTTTTTAAGCCGCTTGAGAGTTTCCGCAATGGGGCGTATGAAGGCCGCTTTGGGTTTTTCCGTTGAGGCGTCCGACGTCATGAACTCAAAGAGAACGCCATCCCGCGGACGCTCGAGCGGGACCACCTTGACGCCTCTTTGACCCACGACAAAAGAATTTCCGCGCGTTACCCCGCCGAAACGGACGGGTTTGGCGTGCCCCGTCTTCGGATCCACCTGGATGCCGGAATCCATCTCTTCGCGCGACATTTTAATCCATCGTCCGCGAAACCGGATCCAGGTCTCCAAATTGGTCGTGGTGTAGAACCCTTCAGGGAATACGCCGTCTTTAGGAGCGCGCGCCAGTTGGACGTCTTCCTTTTCCAGAACCTCCGCCCCTAGGTTGCGCAGATCTTTCAGAAGGGCATCAAGTTGTCTTTGGGAATCGGCTTCAATTTCAAGGCTGGCCCGGCTGCGCTCATATTTTCTTTGACCGACGTGGATGTCTTGGATCGTGAAGCGTGCGCCTTCCTCCATGATGCGGTCGAGAACCTTGGAAAACGTGAGGGAATCAATGATGTGGCCTTGCAGCAAAACCGTCTCGGTGAATTTTGGATTCTTTGTCGCCATGGAGCTAGACTAGCAGGAATTGTCGGATTTATCAATAATGACGCGATGGATTTTGTATTTGCTTTAGGGTATTTCACGGCTCTGGCTGGAATCTTTCTTGCCAAGCTTCTGCCAGTGTGGAACTCCGCCATCCCGGGCGGCCTGCAAGATACAAGGCTTTTCCTATGGAACGCCTGGTGGTTTCATCACGCGCTTTCCGTTCTCCACACGAATCCTTTTCACACCCTGATGCTGTTCCACCCCTTCGGCGCTTCGCTCGTCTCGCACGATTTTCCCCTCTGGATGAACCTGGTCACCTATATCGGTCAACGACGGGGCCTCCCGATGATCGCGGCCTCCAACG
>JBGPLV010000089.1:0-7463 GCA_041486625.1 Elusimicrobiota bacterium | reverse complement strand
CACATCGTTGCTCAGAACCACGGTCTGATTCGGATCCTGCCGGAGAACAGTCTCTGTGAGTTTTTGCTCAAAGAGTCGGCAAAATCGGGCATATTGGAGCTCGGAATAACGCACCAGGTCCTTATGCTGCGGAGCGGCCGGTCCTAAAAGAGATGGGCCTAAAAGTTCAAAATCAAAGGGGCGTTGGCGCGTCCAGGCGTCGACGAGATGCTGGCAAACAGTGGCTCCCCCGCCCAACGGAACTTTTCCTAAATTAAAGCCGCTGTGGGCGGCCGTGTAGAGAATCTTCTTCACGAGCCTCATGCTATCATTTGGCGATGCGCTGGCTCGACTCACTCGAACGCCGATTCCACTGGTTCACAATCCCCCAATTTCCTCTTTTTATCGCGACAGCGAATGGCCTTATTTATCTGATGGCGCAATTCGAGCCGGTTTTCGTGCGACGCCTGTTGCTTGACCCAATAGCTATTGTCACAGCAGGGGAATGGTGGCGAGTTGTCACATTTCTATTAGTTCCCCCGATGAACATGAATCCTATTTTTCTAGTTTTTTGGCTCCTGATGCTGTATCGCATTGCTCAGGATCTCGAAAACGCCTGGGGAGAATTTCGGTTCTTTTTTTTCTATCTCATCGGCGCGATCGCAACTGTGACGGCTGCCCTTTTCATTTCGCATGAACCCGTGGGGAATGTTCCACTCAACACGACGCTCTTTCTCGCTTTCGCCACACTATTCCCGGACTTTGGGCTTCTCGTGTTTCCACTTCCTTGGTCAATCAAGGTCAAATATATCGCCTGGTTTTTTTGGTTCACAACCGCGGTGTCTTTTTTTCTGGGATCGTTCGGATCCCGTGTGGCGATCGGGGCTTCCTTATCAAATTATGCGCTCTTCTTCGGAGCGGACATCGGAAGGGCGGCGCGTCTTCGGTGGGAGGTCTATCGCAACAGGCGGCGTTTCCGGTCTTAGGCAGGTTTTGCTCTTAAATATCTTTTAACAGCTCTTTGGCGTTTTGCGACATGAAATAGATGATTCCCGCCACCACACCCGCCACGATGATCAGGATTGTCCAGTTGAACTCGGAACTGGTCGCGTTGGCGATGGCGCTGTACTTCGACAAATTGCCGCTCGCCACGTTACTCTCCCGCTCTTTCCACTTGCTGAAGAGAATCCCGCATTTGGGGCATTCGTTATCGGCCTCACTCACGGGCACCTGGCATTGGGGACAGTTATTCATCGGCTAAAACCTACAAAACTTGTGAGTTTGGCACAATCCCCTGCCTGCTGGCAGGCAGGCTTTAAACGCGAGCGCGGGCATTTTCAAGCGCCTCCACCACCGATTCGGGTACATCGACGCACGCGAGCGCCGAACGGTGCGTTTTCGGACCGTGAAAATCAGATCCGCCCGTCGCCACCAGGCCGGATGTTTGGGCCATATCGAGGTAGCGCCGTATGAGCGAGCGCGAATGTTCCGGATAATAGACCTCCAACCCCATCAGCCCCGCAGCGACCAGCCGTTCGAGAAGCTCCGGCGTGGTGTAATAAGAAGGGTGCGCGAGCACCGGAATTCCTTTGGCGGAACGAATAAACTGAATGATGTCGGCCGCCGCAGGTCCAGCCCCGGCAATATAGGCGGGGCCATCGCGCTTGAGGTACCGGTCAAACGCCTCCTGCCTTGATCGAACGACCCCTTTTTCCACGAGGGCATCGGCCAGATGAGGCCTCCCGACGGCGCCCCCGGCTGCCAGGGCCACCACACGCTCGTATTCGACAGGGATCCCCAGAGTGTTCAATTTCTTCGCCATCGCGGCGATTCGTTCCAGGCGCCGCCGGCGAAATTCGATGAGACGCTCCTGGAATCCTCGGGCTTTCGGGTCCACAAAATAACCCAGGAGATGGCAGTACAGTTCCCCCTCGGCGCTCATTTCAAGTCCCGGGATAATACGCATCTCCGGATGAGCGGAGGCGAGCGGCTGGACGGCCTCAAGGCCGGCGGTGGAATCATGATCCGTAATGGAGAGCACGCGGATTTTTAGTTCGAGCGCCTTAGAGAACAACGCGGCGGGGCTTAACGTCCCGTCTGAGGCGGTGGTATGAGTATGGAGGTCAACAGAGCTGGGCAAATTGGGGTTGTGAGACCTACTCGGTGGCGCTGGCCGGCGTTTCATTCTTGGACTGGCACTGGATGCAGTAGCGGGCCCAAGGCATGACTTCCAAGCGCAGGCGCGGTATGGTTTTCTGGCAGGATTCGCAGCGGCCGAAGCCGCCCTTTTCGATCTTGCGCAGCGCGGCTTCAATCTTGTCTAAATTCTGTTTTTCGGAATCGGTAATGTCAAAGAGAATTTCCTTTTCGACCGAGCGCGTCGCGATGTCGGCCTCGTCTCCGATCTCAGGATCTTCCTGCTGGAATTCCTGCTCTTCTTTCTTGCGGTGTACGACCTCCGATAATTCTTCCTGCTTCTGCGTTAAGATCTCGCGAAATCTTTGAATCTCCGCTGCGGAAAGCGACTTTTCTTCCGCCGCCCTGGACGGGCGTATCTCGGCCGATGTCCTCGTGACGGACTTCAACAGGGGCGGCTTTTTGGCCTTCGCCTTTTGGGTTCTGGCTTTGGGCCGCGCTTTGGCCTTTTTCTTGGCTGCTTTTTTGGCCGTGCGCTTCACGACTTTTTTGGCCTTTTTCTTTTTCACTTTTTTCGCCATATCAAATCCCTTCCTGAATGAGCTGATAAACTACACGATTGGGACGGGGAAAGTCAATATTAACGGGTGGCGACGACCTTGACGGTGCGGAGCTCCTCGGTCTCCTGACCGCTGATCCGTATGTCTTTGTCGGCAAGATCCTTCAGAAAGTCCACAATTTCCTGAGTGATGCGCTCCCCTGGAATAAGCACCGGAATGCCAGGAGGATAGGGCGTGAGCGTCTGGGCACTGATATGCCCGGCGGCTTTGGAGAGCGGGACCCTTTTGGCGCGGTGCTGAAGAAATACATCGCGCGGCGTCATGGCCATCTCGGTGGAAAGAGACGGCAACTGGAGCACCCAGTTTTTCTCGTGCCCCGGTTCCTTGCGGTCGAGTTCCTCCAACGCCGACAAAAGGCGCTCCACGTCTTGCCGCGTGGTTCCGGTTCCCATGATCGCGATTAAATTAAAGATATCGGCGCAATCCACCTGAATGCCGTAGTCTTTGGCCAAAAGGTGCTCGACATCGTGGCCGGAAAGCCCCATGCGCGTGACATTGATGGTGAGCTTGGTCACATCGAGGTCGTACCCTTTGGCGCGAATTTCTCCTTGCGTTAAACAATAGACGTGCTCCAGACGGTTAATGCGTTCCCGGGCGATTTCCGCCAGCCGAATCAAACGCGAAAATATCTTTTGGCCCTGGAAAAATACCTGCCGCCGTGCGGCGTCTAAAGACGCCAGGATCAAATAGTTGGGGCTGGTGGTTTGCAGGAGCGACAGGATCTTCCGCACGCGCGTAATATCCACCATATCCGAATTCACGTGAAGGACCGACCCCTGGGAAAGCGCCGAAAGAATCTTGTGCGTGGACTGCACGCACAGGTCGGCGCCCGCTTCCACGGCGGAGATCGGCAGGTCTTTGTGAAATTTAAGGTGCGGCCCGTGCGCTTCATCCACCAAAAGCATCTTCCCATGCGCGTGGCAGATGTCCGCGATCTTTTTTAAATCCGTGGTGACCCCGTGATAGGTGGGGCTCGTGACAAAAACGGCCTTGGCCTCCGGGAACTGGTGAAGCGCCTGCTCGATCTGGGCGGCGTCGGAATCGAAAATGATGTCCAAATGCTGGTCGATCTTCGGCTGGATCCAAATCGGCCACACGCCGGACATGATCACGCCGCTTAAAGTGGACTTGTGGGCGTTTCGCGACAGAATGACCGAATCCCCGGGCTGACAAGCGGACATGAGCATCGCCATGTTTCCCACCGAAGAGCCGTTGACGAGAAACTGCGAGTATTTGACGCCGTAAGCGTCCGCCATCAAGGCCTGGGCTTTTTTAATGGGGCCCACCGGATCATGGAGCGAATCGACTTCCGGAAAAACGGTGACATCGAGTTTGTAGACGTTGCGCCCGGTATAGCCGCGCAGGCGCGTATCGATCCCCTGCCCATTTTTGTGGCCCGGCGTATGAAAGGACACGACGCCGCGCTTGGCGCGGGCAAGCAACACATCCATCAGAGGGGTACGTTCCTGATTTTTCATATGGCTCTCAAGTATTTGGGAATCCGGAAAAGCCCTTCATGAGTTTCCCCATCGTAGAACCGCAGCTTGTTGGAAATAGTTCCCAGTCTTCTATTGATCCGAGAAGCGGTCACACTCCAGGGATCGGCTTTTTGGCTTGCGATCAAAAATGACCATGGTTCGTCAAATGACGGCACAAAAGCGTAATAAGGGCGAACGACCTTAAATAATTTCTTGACCAGGCGCTTGAGTGCCGCATGAAATTGAATCTGTAACAAACTCCCGGACCCTGATTGGACTACAAAAAGTCCATCTCGCTTTAAACGGGACCTCACCCGGCGATAAAATTCGAGCGCGTAAAGCTTCCCCACAGGACTCCCCCGATGAGGCGTCGGCAAATCCGAGAAGATGATATCGAACTGGTCGTGGGTTTGCGCGATATATTTTCCGGCATCCGCAATGATGAGCCTCAGCTTGCGATGCTCCAAGGCCCCTTGGTGCCATTCGGGCAGATACTTTCTACAGAAAGCCACCACGTCTCCGTCAATATCGACCATGGTCACGCGACGCACAGAAGGATGGCGCAGAATCTCCCGAACGGTAGCGCCCTCGCCACCGCCCAAAATCAAAATGTCCCGCGGTTTGGAATGAAGCGCCATCGCGGGATGAACCAGGCACTCGTGGTAAATAAATTCATCAAGCCGGGCGGATTGGATCTCCTCATCCAATATTAAACAGCGACCAAAAGAGTAGGTATCGGCGAGGATCGCGTTTTGGAACGGCGTTTTGGCGCGGAGCAGAATGCTTTTGAACTGGTGGCTATGAGAATCGTGCGGAGTGACTTTTTCCGTAAACCAGGATGCGCCCATCAAAATTAGGAAGGTTTGTGTTTCAGAAGATGGGCGGGAAGCGGCAGCATGCCGCGTTTCATTTCGATCGCGGTCATGTTTTTCGCTTTAAATTTCTTCGCAGCGAAATGATACGCCCTCCACGGATTGATCTCCGTGCCGCACGTGAAGATGTCGATGGAAGCGAAGTTATATTCGGGCCAGGTGTGAATCGCCAAATGCGATTCGGCGATCACCACAACCCCGGAGATGCCGTGCGGGTTAAAGGTGTGAAAGACCACATCCACAATTCTGGCCTTGGCATGCTTGGCGGCTTCCACCATGATCGCTTCGACTTTGTGGACATCGTTGAGGATTTTGGAATCACAATGGTAGAGCTCGATCAGGAGATGCCGTCCAAGTGATCTCAAGGTGAAAAAATTATAGAACTTTTATCTCAAGAATCAATAACTATCATGCGCCATCAAAATATTTTTTCACTTCAGACCATTTAGGCGCCCGCTTTCAAATCCGCGCGGATCCGCGACCACCTGTTCGTACCCGCTTGCTTTGAGGCCATGCACCACGCGTTGCCACCGTTCGGTCATTTTCAGCCGCGGAAGTTCTTCCAGCGGCACTTCGATGCGCGCTTCGGTGCCGTAGTGACGCACGCGGACGATCTTAAAACCTTCCGAGCGCACAACCTCTTCCGCCTTTTCGATCTGTTTTAGAATGGTTCCCGTCACAGGCGTTCCGTACGGAATGCGCGACGACAGGCAGGGGCTCGCGGGTTTGTTCCATGTCGGAAGGCCCATCCAGCGGCTTAACACGCGGATATCGTACTTGGTCAACTCCGCTTCATTGAGCGGGTGAATGACATTCCATTTCTGAGAGGCTTGATATCCGGGACGGTAGTCGGCACGATCGGACGCGTTAAATCCATCCGCGAGAGCCATACGATTCTCTTTGGCGATCGGCGCCAGTCTCTCAAACAACTCATCTTTGCAGAAAAAGCATCGGTTGGACGGATTAGCCGCATACAACGGGTTGTTGAGTTCTTGAGTTTCGATGGCCAGATAGCGCGCGCCCAGATGAGCGGTCAAGCGGCGCGTAGCTTCTTGTTCATTTTCGGGGAGAGAAGCGCTAACGGCCGTGACGGCCAACACGTTATCCCGCCCCAGTGTTTTGATCGCCGCGGCCAAAAGAAAAGCGGAATCACATCCCCCTGAAAAAGCGACCAGCACCCGCGGGTGTCTCTGCAAAGCATCCACCAACGAATGCCAGTTTTTCCAAAGGCGTTGACTCACCCAGGAATTATATCGCTTTCATCCCCAGAGCCGCAGCTTGATTCCCCCATAGGCGGTTCGACCGGGCAAAGGGAAGCCGGCCTGTTCTTCGTACCGCCGATTGGTGATATCGTTTACGCCGAGATACAACTCCATCTGGCGCCATTGATAGGCCAGTCGCAAATCCCACAGGACCATGGACCCAAGTTTCGTTCCCGATTCGTTATTACCGGAGAAACGGGCATCGACATAGCGCACGGTCGAATCCATTGACCAACGTTCGACCGGCGTGATCGTCGCGATGTAATTCATCGTGTGCCGGGGGCTGTTGGCCAAGGTAACGAAATCCGTGAAGCCGACCGGAATGCCGCGGTTTTCCAAATAGGTGTAGTTCCACGCGTCGCGGAAATATTCGTTGACCACGTGACGGATTTGGATTTCCGCCCCCTGGCGCCGGGCCGTGCCGATATTCATCGTCGTCGAGGCCGGATCGGTTGTCGTTTGGATCAGATCGGTAATGTTCGCCCTGAAATACGTCGCGCGGAAGCTGCAGGAATCCGGATGGACTTCGAATCCGGCGTCATACGTCCAGGCCCGCTCCGGCTGAAGGTTCGGATTGCCTTGATAGCTGAAGCACGTTCCCAAAAAACATCCGAAATTTGTGAATGGGAAGAACAGATCATCGATCGTGGGAGCCCTAAAGGAACGCGCCGCCGATGCGGAGAGACGCAGCGATGGCAGCACATCGACCATCGTTTGTACCCTTGGGTTTTTGGAGTCACCCGCCTGGCTATTGTGGTCGAAGCGGCCGCTGGGAATGAGCGTGAAGCGGTCGTATTTGAAGGTTTCCTCCGCAAAGACGCCCCAGCTTTCGATGGATTTAATAAATGTGTTGCCGGGAGTGATTTGATCGGTACTGTCTTCCCGGTCATGAATGAAGCTTCCGCCCACCATCAACCCCAAGGGAAGATTAAATTGGGCTTCTCCTCCTTTGCTGTTTTCATGACGATCGCTGTTCACAAAGTTACCCAGATCCGTATAGACGGCTTCGCGCTCGGAACCAAACAACCGCAGAGTCATGAGAGAATTGAGGGGCAACGGCAAAAGATACGAGGTCCTGGCATATCGAGTATCCGTCACTTGCCGCGCGTTCGGAGT
>JBGPLV010000088.1:0-7488 GCA_041486625.1 Elusimicrobiota bacterium | reverse complement strand
CTTATGGGTCCTGCAAAGGGAAGATCCGAGACCCTCAGAGCAGCGGAGGCCCCGATCATGCAAAGAATATCCGGGTTATTGACACCGTCGCTGGACAGAACAATGGCCGAGATCTGGACTTCATGTGTGAAGCCTTCCGGAAACAGCGGGCGCAGGGTACGGTCGATGAGACGTGAGGTCAAAACTTCCTTGTCCCTGGCTTTGCCTTCGCGCTTGAAAAAACCGCCCGGAATGCGTCCGGCGGCATAGGTGCGTTCCCGGTAATCCACCGTCATGGGAAAGAAATCGGCTCCTTCCTTGGGCTTGGGGGAAGCCACCGCAGTTACAAGGACGACAGTTTCCCCGGCGGTGACAAGCACCGCGCCGTTGGCCTGTTTGGCCAGTGCGCCGGTCTCTATTTTGACGGTTTCCTTCCCGAGCGGGAATTCAACCTTACGAATGGTGTCTGACATGAGTGGTTCTCCTTTTATTGGCCCCAACGAGAAACGCCCATCGACAATAGTAAAAGGATCGCCTCGGGCGATCGTTCAACTACTGACGATGGGCAATGGATTTTACCGACGCAACTTCAGCTCATCGATCAGATCGCGGTATTTATCGCGGTCGATCGTTTTCAAATAATTCAAGAGGCGCCGGCGGCTGCCAACGAGTTTGAGTAAACCCTGGCGCGAGCCGTAATCCTTGCCGTGCATCTTGAAATGGGTCGTGAGCTGGTTGATTCGTTCCGTTATGAGAGCAATCTGAACAGCCGGACCACCGGTGTCGGTGGTATGCTGTTTAAAGCGCTCAATCGTAGATTTCTTTACTTCCTTAGTTAAGGGCATTTTTAGTTAGTCTTCTTTCTTTGAATGGTGCAAATTATATCGAAAAATGGGCTTTTCTGTAAAGGTGTGCTTTGGCCAGATCCTTGGCAATTTGACGCTTTAGAACGTCCGGTGTAGGGAAGCGCTTTTCAGCCCGTATTCTCCGCAGGAAAGCCACCCGTAGCTTTCGGCCATAGAGGTGTAAGGGCGTGCCGGCGTGCTTCACGGCATCCCCGAAAAGGAACACCTCGCAGTGCAGTTCATGCGAACGGGGCGTAAAGGTCGGCCGGACACCGACGTTGCAGAGGCCGTCAATTCCCTTCAACACCTCTTTGACGCTGAGCGGGATACAGGTGGCGGGGTGGACTTTGACCCAATAAACACCGCGAGGTAGAATTTTTCCCGGCTCCACCTGGACATTGGCGGTCGGAAAGCCAAGACGCCGCCCTCTCCGGGTTCCATGAACAACCTTTCCTTCCACAGAATACGGGTATCCCAAAAGCGCGTTGGCTTTCTCCACGCGGCCGCGCGCTAGGAGCGCACGGATCCGACGTGACGAGACCGCTCCTTTTCCCCGGGCGATACTGGACACCACATGAATACGCACGCCATGTTCTTTTCCGAGACGCCGCAAAAGAGGCAGACGGCCGGAGCGGTTTTTCCCGAACGCGACTCGCGGCCCCACAACCATTTCTTGAGCCCTATGTTTATGGAGGATCGTTTCGCGAAAAAAGTCCTCCGGGAGCGTCGAGGCGGTTTTGCGGTCGAACACCAGGACATGGACATGGTCAATCCCGAAGTGCCTCAAAATGCGTAGTTTCTCGGGCAGTGTGGTTAAAAGCACCGGTTTGACCAGGGGCTCTCCCGCATGTCGGGGAGGCATGCCGAATGCAAGAACCACACTCTTGGCGCGCCGCGCTCGAGCGCGGAGAACGACTTTCCTGAGAAGGGCCTGATGGCCGCGGTGGACGCCGTCGAACGTCCCGAGTGTCACCACCGAGTTAGGCATGGATAAGCTCCGGCTCATGCGCGATCGGCTGGAGTAAAGGCAGCAAATTCTGGGGTTCGATCATACGCATTTCTTCCCATGAAAGAGCCTGATCTCGTCTGTAGGGACCTACTCTTTCACGGACAAGTTCTACCAGGGTCGCGCAGGTTCCGAGCCTCTCGGCGACATCTTCCACGAGCGTCCGGATATATGTTCCGCGCGAGCACACCACGCGGGCATCCCAGTACGGCAGACGAAGCGAGAGAAGAGAAAAGGAATAGATAGAGATGGCTCGAGGCGACCGCGGAATGGAAACACCCTTGCGGGCATAGTCGTAATAGGGCCGGCCTTTGTACTTCAAGGCCGAATACATGGGTGGTGTCTGCTGAATTTCTCCAAGGAACGATGGGACGGTCTTTTCCAACAGCTCTCTTGTCACGTGGTCGGAAGATCGCGTCTCAACCTGTTTTCCCTCAAGATCTCCCGTAGAGGTCTTCCGACCGAATTCGCCTCGGAGCCAATATTCTTTCTCCAACCCAAGAAAGGAGTCTTGTCCGCGCGTGTCTTTACCGACCAAAATCATGAGAAGGCCGCGTGCCAAAGGGTCGAGGGTTCCGCAATGCCCGACACGTTTCGCCCCCAGCTTGCGTTTCACCGCGTAGACGCAGTCAAAAGAGGTCACTCCGAGTGGCTTATCCAGGAGTAAGAGACCGGAAGGAGAATCAATCACCTTGGTTTTCGGATTGCCGTTCTTTCTCAAGCGCAGAAAGAACTTCCAGGACTTTTTGGGCTTCTTCGGCGCTGTTATCCAAAACAAACAGCAAATCAGGGGCATCTTTCAGGTTCTCAAGCGACCGCAGGTGCCCGCGAATGACGGGTTTGGCGCGACCCAATGCCTCCTGGGTCCGGCGGCGCTCATCTTCCGTCCCCAGAACGGAGTAATAGACCTTAGCCTGAGTGAAGTCGGCACTTAAACGCACGGCCAGAATCGTGATGAACCCGAGGCCGGGGTCCTTCAAGAGAGGAATCTTTTTCGAGATTTCCTGGTGAATAAGTTCGGTGACGCGTTCCTGTCGTCGTAGACTCATAGAGGGGTGGGAAGGTGCTTACGATTGTGGCTCGAGTTTGCGCGCTTTCGATTCTTCGGTGTAAACGTCGACGATATCTTTGGCTTTGATGTCCTGGAAATTGCCCATCCCGATACCGCACTCAAATCCTTTTTCGACCTCTTTGACATCATCTTTGAAGCGGCGAAGGGATTCCAGCACGCCGTCGTGCACCACGACGCCGTCGCGGAGCACGCGCGCCTTGGACCCGCGGACAATTTTCCCTTCGAGCACAAAGCTTCCGCCGATCGTGCCGCCCTTGGATAACTTGTAAACTTCGCGGATCTCCGCACGACCGAGTTTAATTTCCGTCGTCTCCGGCTCAAGCAGCCCCTCCATCGCCGCGCGAACATCCGCGATGGCCTCGTAAATAATGCGGTAAGCTTTAATCTCTACGTCTTCCTTGCGGGCGTACTCTTCGGCTTTAGCGTCCGCCCGGATTCCAAATCCAATGATGACGGCATCCGAGGCGGCGGCCAGACCCACGTCGGTCTCATTGATTCCCCCCACTCCGGAGTGGATCACGTTCAGGCGAATTTCATCGGTCGACATCCGCTCAAGGGAATCGCGCAAGGCCTGCACGGACCCCTGTACGTCGGCTTTCAAAACGATTTTGAGTTCCCGGATTTTTCCTTCCGCCACCCGTTCATGGAGGTTTTCAAGCGTCACGCGGCGCCTCTTCTGAGCCTCTTCGCTCACGACCATTTGGCGGCGTTCCACAAGCGTTCTGGCTTCGCGCTCATCCGCCATCACCGTAAAGCGGTCTCCTGCCTGCGGGACCGCGCTTAAGCCGAGAACTTCAACGGGAGTCGAAGGGCCTGCCTCGTTCATGCGGGCGCCTGTATCATCGAGGAGAGCTCGCGCGCGGCCGTAGGTCAGACCGGCAACGACCACGTCGCTCGTTTTAAGCGTCCCTCGTTGAACCAAAAGGGTCGCGGCGACGCCGCGTCGAGGATCGAGCTTCGCCTCTATCACCACGCCCTGAGCGGACCGGTCGGGGTTGGCCTTGAGCTCCATGAGTTCCGCCTCGAGCTGGAGCATCTCCAAAAGTTTGTCGATATTGGTCCCTTTCTTTGCCGACACCTCAACAAAAACCGTTTTGCCGCCCCATTCCTCGGACAGAAGCTGGTGCTGGGAAAGTTCCCGTTTGATCTTTTCGACGTCCGCGGTGGGCAAATCCACTTTGTTGACAGCGACCACGATGGGCACGCCCGCTGCGCGCGCGTGATCGATGGCCTCCAGCGTCTGCGGCATCACGCCGTCATCGGCGGCCACGACCAGGACGACGACATCGGTGACCTTGGCGCCTCGAGCGCGCATGGCCGTGAACGCCTCATGGCCCGGCGTATCGAGGAAAACCACGTCGCCCTTCGGGGTGCTCACGCGGTAGGCTCCGATGTGCTGCGTGATTCCGCCGGCTTCTTTTTCCGCCACGCGCGTCTTGCGAATGGCATCCAGCAAACTGGTTTTGCCGTGATCGACATGCCCCATGATCGTGACGACGGGCGGCCGGAGTATGAGTTTGGCCGGGTCTTCCTTTTCCTCTTCGGCTTCGGTTTCGCGCAGGATGGGGATAATATCGACGTCAAATCCGAAGGCGTCCGCAGCCAGGGTCGCGATGTCCGAATCAATCTGTTGGTTGATGGTCACCATCGTTCCCAAACCCAGGAGCTTTTTGATGACTTCAATGGGTTTTACATTTAGTTTTTCGGACAAATCTTTAACGGTCACGACCTCTGGAATGCGTACTTTTTGACGAGCCGCCGAGGGAACCGCTTCCGCTGCCGCCTTCGCGGCTTCGGCGATGGCGGTCGCGGGTGCATGAGCCGGGGCATGAGCCGGTTTTGACGCCGGCCGTGGAGTCGGGACTTTGACGGGAGTCGGCGGAGGCATTTTATAGGTCGCCGTAGGCTCACTCTTGGGATGTTCTGTCTTGGTCTCGACGGGTTTCTTCGTTTCTTTTGGGGCCGGAGCAGTTGGAGCAGCCGATGCTTTGGGCTTCGCCTCACCCGGAGCTGTGCCGCCCTCTCCCACCGGGAGAGGGGTGGGGTGAGGCAAAGCTACTTTGGGCGGAGGAGCGGAAGGCGGAGGAGGAGCGACGGGAACGGGTTTCGGCGGTGGTGCTTTGGGCACGACGCGACGAGTCATGACACCGGAGACGCGGCGCAACGTCGGGGAGGGAGGCGGCGCCGCCGCGGCACGCTTCAAAGTCTTTAACACCATCCGCTTGGGACCAACGGGTTCTGCACGCGCCGTCTCGGCAGGCGTCTTTTTGGCCGCCGGTTTTTCTATTTTACCCTCTGGTTTTTTCTTGGTCGCCATTTTATTCCGGTTTTTTTTCTTCGGCTGCCTCTGCTACTTCCGCCTTCAGTTCGGCTTCGCTTTTCTCAGATTTCTCGTCCTTTGCTTTGGCAAGGACGTCTTTGGTGGCTTCGATAATCTTGACCGCGGTCTTTTCGCCTACGCCGCGCAACACGGTCAAATCATCCGGCTTGGCGCGGGCGAGTTTTTCAAGGCTCCCCCAGCCGCCTTTAATAAGTATTTCCGTGGTCTTGGGACCCACACCCTCGAGCTTAGACAGTTCTTCCGTCGAGTGCGCGACGCGTTCCTGCGCCGCCTCTTTTCGCTGGGTCTCGGATTTGATATCGATATGCCATCCCGTGAGCCGGGCGGCCAATCGCGCATTTTGACCGGATTTGCCGATCGCCAAAGACAGCATATCATCTGACACCACGATTTCGGCCTGTTTTTCAGGCTCGTTCACAATATTGACCGAGATCACCTTGGCGGGCGAAAGGCTGGCGGCAATATATTTTGCCGGGTCGGCAGACCAGGCGATCAGATCGATGCGCTCGCCGCGCAACTCATCGATGATCGGACGCACGCGCGACCCCTTGACTCCTACGCAGGCGCCGACGGGGTCAATCTTTGGATTATTGCTTTTCACCGCGACTTTGGCGCGGAACCCCGGTTCGCGCACCACCTCAATGACTTCTACCATCTTCTCATAGACTTCCGGGACTTCCTGCTCAAAAAGTCTCTGAACCACCAAAGGATGCGAACGGCTTAAAAGGATCTTGGGACCGCGCGTGCCCTTTTCCACCTTGAGCACCAGGACTTTGACACGTTCGCCGATAGAAAAGCGTTCGCGCCGCACCTGCTCGCGCACGGGAAGAATCCCCTCCGTCTTCCCCAAATCGATGATGATGTTGTGCTCCACAAAACGGTGCACGGTACCGCCCACGAGCGTCCCTTCTTTAGTGATGTACTCTTCCAGAATGCTCTGGCGCTCGTTTTCGCGGATCTTCTGGATAATGACCTGTTTGGCCGTCTGGGCGGCGATGCGGGAGAAATCCTCCGTGATGACGGGGATGCGGATTTCGTCATCCAGCTTCGCGGCGGGATCGTAGGTCTTGGCCTTAGGCAAATCGATTTCGATATTGTCGTTGGTGACCTGTTCGACCGCTTTTTTGACCAAAAAGGCCTGGACTTCGGCCGTTTCCGGGTTGATGCGGGCTTCCAGATTCACCATCTTGCCGGAGTGTTTCTTATAGGCCGAGATCAGCGCCTGTTCGATCATTTTTAAGATCTCGTCTTTTTTAATGCCTTTATCCCGCTCGATCTGTTCAAGAACAGGAAGAAGTTCGCTTTTTTCCACCACACGATCCTCCTACTAGATATGTATCTCAGGATCCAGCTTCGCTTTGGCCACATCCGTCAAAGGTAGCGCAAACGACACCTGGGGCGCTTCCTGTACAATCACCACACCCGAATTTACCGATTGAAGCGTTCCCTTAAAATGCCGCCGCCCGTTCAGCGGCGCGTACAGGGTGACATCCACTTTTTCACCAATAAAACGCTGATAATCCGCTTCTTTTTTGAGCGGCCTGTTGATCCCCGGCGAAGACACCTCAAGCGAATACGACTGCTTGATCAAATCCGTTGCATCCAAGATCCGCCCCAGGTGATCCGAAATAATCGCGCAGTCACCCAATGTGATGCCGCCTTCCTTATCGAGGAAAAAGCGCAGTACCCACTGCCCATGCTCATGGACAAATTGGACGTCAACAAGCTCCGCTCCATGTTCCTGAAGGACAGGAGTCGTCAATTGTTCAATCTGTTCGATTAAAACGCTCTTTGCATTCGTCATAACAAAAAAGAGTGGCCTGCGGCGCCACTCTCACGTGGATATAGTACCAAAATTCCCATGCAGAAGTATAATGAGGTTGTAGGGGTCCCTATGAAATACCTGACCGCATTCTTGGCCGTCCTTCTCATGACCATCAGCCTGGACCGTGCGACCGCGATGGACCCCTACATCACTCCGGTGAACTACCCAACCCCCATTGCCTCGGGGCAATCCTTGACGGGCCAAGTCACCAACATCGATTCCGTGAATCAGATGATGCAAGTGAAGGACTCGATCGGAATGCTGCAGACGATCCGCATAACCCCCAACGTCCAAATCCTCCGGAACGGCGAAACCGTCCAACTCATTAACCTCAACCTCGGCGACAACGGTACCGTAAGAGCGAATTCCCAGTAAGGTGGGTGGCGGGTTTACCCCGTTTTGGCGAGGAGTTCCTGCACG
>JBGPLV010000087.1:0-7492 GCA_041486625.1 Elusimicrobiota bacterium | reverse complement strand
GGGCGAAGAAGTCGATCGAGTCTTTGGCTATTACGTCCCGAAATCTCTCAATCCTGAAGACCCCGCGTTCTACGAGATTGACTATACGCTCGATCAAAAGGGCCAGCCGGACCAAGCAAAGCTTCTTCTTTATTTCGGCACGACGGGATTTCCGGCAGACTACCTCGATCGCCTGGAGCGCGGCAAACTCGATCAACTCGTTAATGTGAAAGAACCGGCGCAACAGAACGTCCTGAATGATCTGCGTAATCTTCGCAAGATTCCGATTGGCCTTGGCGAGCTGTATGGTTATTACAACAAAGCCGTTATCGATCAAACGGGTGTCGAAGGGCCGAATATCGATAAACGCGCCGACTTTGTGGAGATGCCGTCGGTCAATGGAGGACGCATTCTAATTGAAAATAGCGTCGGCGGCGCCGTGTTCGCGTGGACGAAGATCAGAGATGGAGATACTCTCACATCCAGCACCGAAAAAGGCGATGTGATGGTCTACTCCAAGCCGTTCATCGAAGTGCTGCGCGATATTGTTCAAGGCCGCTATGAGCGCTGGGCGGAACTGCCGGATGACATTGCGCCGGACCTCGGCCGATTGAACGTCAATCCGTTGTGGCGACTCCTCAGCGAAGACGAGCTGGGCAATAAGTATTACCTCTCCGCTGAGAAAGTCACGTTCCGACAGGCGAAGGATGGGAAAGTGTCGATCTGGATGCCGCTGTCGTTTAAGGACGCTTATAGTCAGAACATGGGCTCGCCTTGGGGCGTCCGCATCCCCGTGCCGCCCGAGGTGCGGCCGGCGGAAGCCAAACGCGGCCGGCCGGATTCTGAAGGCACACATTATTACCACCAGAAGCTTCTATCGCCCTATTTGGAATGGACTGCTCCGGAGCAGCACACGGGCGAAATCTTAAGCGTCGAACGAATAGGCCGATTCATTGCCCTCGAACTCCGCGGGATGAATAAACCGATCACGTTCATTGCCGCCGACCGCAATGCTCGCATCATGCGGGGAGGTCAGCCGGTATCCGATATGCAGACCCTTCAAATCGGACAGACCATCGAAGCCCGTGTTCCTGTTGTCCATTTGCGCGTGATCGATCCTTCGCTGCCGGTGCTCGAATACCACCAGCGCTTGGAAAAGGACCCGCGCCGGCTGGGGTATTGGAAGATCATTTCTCCGCCCCTCGATGCCCGGTTCGAAACCCAAGGTGTGCCCGGGAAAGTCCCAGCTTCGGTCGCAGGTTACTTGCATGAAAGAGCGGTGCGCGAGTTCCTCGCAGCCCAGGGGATTAACCCGGATCAGGCGACGGCTCGATTTATGCGCAATGAAAACTCTCCGGGAGTCAATTACCTCGATATCACATTGGGTGCCCGTCATATTTATTTCACCTGGACCGAGACGGCGGCCGGTTTGGAGTACGGGCTCCAACAGCGCCAGAAATCGCCTTCCTCCGAAAACTTCTATGCCATGGAACCCGAAGGTCTTCCTGAAGAGATCCTTGTCCGCTCCCCCCGGATCACCATGATCCTCAAACACAAAGAGAACGCGGACGGCCGGAGCTTGCCCGAGACGGAGGAGGTCACCGCCTACTTCCCGACGCCCGTAGAAAAGGACGGTAAGGTTGTTTTTGAAGCGCGTCCGCATCGCGCCAAAGCGTTTGCCACGGCCCGCACGCTCAAACAGGGGTGGGCGACAATCTATCGAGACGAAGAGACAGGACAGTTCTGGACCAAGCAAACCTCCGAACGGCAGGCTTACGACCGCTTCATCAGCCGGGGCTACCGCTATGGCCACTTCACCCCCATGGCAAAGGAAGACGCCGAGGTCGCTCTATTAATCGCAAACCCCGAAAACCGCTTCGTCCCGATGCGCAAGGGTGTCGATATGACGCGGTCCGGCATCCTGCCGATTGACCGAATGATCGCGCTCGTGCGGTATTGGCTGACGTCCGAGCCGATTAAGGTTGACGGCTGGGAAGTCTACTGGCGCCTGGACCGGCATGGTTTGGACTCGGGCGACCGCATCCGGGTCAAGCGCGATGGCACCGGGCAAATTGTCGAAGCCCAGCGCTATGAAGGTCAGGGCACCCCGATGCTCGAGCTCATCCGCTCGCTTATGGGTCAGGACCAGCAGTTCACGGACTGGTCGGCCAACCACCCGGACGGGAAAGATATTATTTTCAATTTGCGTGCGTTGGCGGAGGTGGGCACATTGCCGGGCCGGATAATCATCCGGCGGATCAACTGTGATGACGACCCAACAAAACTAGAACCCTCAGATCATCCGTCAGTCCAAGTGACGGGCACGTTCAGCCCGCCGTACGAAAAGCAGGTGGTCGAAAAGGCCTTCAACGAAGTGTATGAGATCATCGGCCCGCGGAGAGTCGGCTTCCCAGTAAATGACGGCGAGCCCATTAAGATGGGTCTCATCCGATTCGATCGCGCCAAGCCGGACGGCCCGGACTTGGCGGCCTCCTACGTCAGCGAAAGCATCCAGGCCATGGATGACCGCAAGACGGAATTGACAAAACCTGCTGATTCTTCGGACCCGTGGGAGGTTGGAAAGGAAGTGGATAAGTTCGGTATGGACGCCGAAGCCTTGCGTAAATACACCTTCAAAGGCTGGCCCATCGAAATCCATTGCGTCACCGGCCCGAACCTGCTGCGTTTTAGAGGCCAGGTCTATAACGAAGTCTATGTGGCAGTCGATCCCAAGAACCACGCCAAGCGGCATTTAATCGGTGTGGGTCTGCGCGATGTGGTCAGTCACCGGATTACACAATTTCTCCGGCGCACCGATAACATCGAGTTGGCACAGCTCTTCGAAAGGGACTTGACAGCGGCCTGGACCGGACCCCAGCGCGAGTGGATGCCGATTCAGGATGCGCTCTCTCTGCAGATTGCGGTGAGCGGATTGGATCTGGCGCCGGGTTACCGGCTGGTCCGGATGGACTACGCGGACGGCCAACATCCCGCTTCGCGGCCCTACGAGTATTACAAGATTCTGCGCGTGCTCGGCAATCGTGGCTACAACGGCCGGCCGATCCCCGGCATGCCGGAGCGCGTTCTGGATCTCGGCGAAACGCTCCGGGTCGAGCGCGACTGGAGTTCGCGCGCAACCGTGAAGCCTATTATCGGGGGCGATTATCTCGAATCAAATCGTGCCACTCTGGATTACGAGCTGGGGCTGCAGCGCAATCCCAATGTCGTGGCGCTCCTGCGCGAAGTGCGCGAGGCTGGCACGACCACGCCGCCGCCCACGGCCATACCCATTACAGACCCGCGCGAGATTCCCGTGACTCGCCAGCTCTACAACATCGGACTCGATCCAAACACAGACAAGCCAGTGCTTCTGGACTTGGCCGTTCTTGAGAATCTCGCTTCTCAAGAGCCGAGTCCGACTGGTTTCCGCGAGGAAAACCTGACGATCGGCGGTGTTGTGGTCACCATCCGAGTCGAAAAAATCAGGGATGGCTCCAAATATAAGCGGACTGTCAGCATTGCCGGCGGGCCGGCGCGCACGCTTGTTCCGGAAAGAGATTCTGCGCGGTATGTGGTATTTCAAGATCCCAAGACGACCTTTCAGACGCGCATCCCCGCCAACGCGCAGGTCTATGCGGTGGAATGGACGGAGGGCTTTGCGCGTCTTGAGCAGCGAAAACAGAAGGCTTTGGCGGTCTTCCACGCTTTTACGCGACCCAATACGGTGTCAAACGAATATATAGACGAGCTATCTGATCCGCTTTTCAGTCTTGCCGAGGAACTTCAAGAACCCAAAGAAGTCCGGCGCGACATCACAGTCGGAGGAGTTAGCGGAACATTCTCCGTGATCCTGCCAAAAGGAACACTGGTGGCCCGCGCACGATTTGGTGACAAGAGCAGTAAAATCCTCGGTGTTTATGACTTCTCGCTAAACGGCGCCAAAGTGTTTGAACGGTTGTGGAAGAGCGAAGGCTACGTCCAATGGCGTCCCGGCGCGATCAAGCCTCAGTGGCTCCTGGACTACGAAGCCGAGTGGAACCGCGCACACCCTCGCGGCCCTCGGATGAATCTCCCGTTCACGGGAATCGTCCAGATCGGCGATGGCCCGAACCAAATCCCGCGCAAACTCCTGGAATGTCACCAGAGTCCGGACACGAGTGATCCGGACGAGTTCAAAAAGCTCAAGTACGGATGGCTGCTGGAGGGCGAACCGGACCCCGTGACCCACAAGTGCCCGCCCGTGGCCCAGATCAACTATGCCATCGAAAGCGGCAAAGCCATGACCGCCAAGGTCTACAAGAAATATTTGGAAGCGGTTAACGGAGAAGTCTTTGCGCATCCGGGGGTCATCCGAAAGACGATCATTGGCGAGTGGGCCACGGTGACCGGCGTGGGCCAGTTTGAATCTCACATTCTGTATCTCAGCGCCGATGGGGAGATAATCGAGGATGTCTTCAAAGAGAAAAACCACTGCCTCACCGGTGATTGCCAAGACAACCTCCGTCTACGCCGCCTTTACAAACTGGATCCGCGCCTGGGAGCGGAATTTGGCGGCATCAGCTATGCCGACTCCATCCGCAAACGCCTGAAGGAGATTTACAAGGACCAAGATCCGTTTCAACTCGACGATCCGGCCCTCCAGCTGAAAGTGAAAGCGTTGCTGGATGAGGTCAAAACCGTGGTTGGTGACCGTAACCTGCCGGACAAGGAATGGCAATTCGATGGGGAAAGGCGCCCGCTTCAGCTGAAAGAAAAATCCTGGTACAAGGACGCCCAGGGCCGCTGGATCAAGGACCCTGCTAACCGGCCCCATGGTTTTGCCGAGCGCCTGGAGGTCCGGGAGATCTACGAAGTCGATCCCCACTACGCCCTGCGCGTTAATCATCGGACCTTGCTTCGCATCAAAGCGCCCACCCAAGAACCGATCACAGGCCTTTTGATTAAGACGCTCGTTCCCGGTCCCCCAGGGGAACGTCCAATTGAAATCTCCCGGTCCATTTATGACGACGAAGGGGCCCTGCTATTCCACCAGAAGAGCGATCCGGAGCAGCGCTACTACGATCGCTTTCAGCAAAACGGCCGGCAAATCAAGGGAGGCTTGCTCCAGCGGAGCTTCTACGGTGATGTGGATCCCGGACAACCCGACCGCACTCGCAAAGATGGGGAGACCTTCCAAGTGGTCGCCGTGACCACGGTTGAATACGACGGCCGACGACCGGTGCGCGCGCGTACCACTCCTGCTAAGGTTCTACGCGTCGTCAATCCCGTTACAAAAAGGAATGAATTCGCATACGAGCCGCTCACACCGCAGGAGTTGCGCCAACTGCGCCAGCAGGATCCTAAACGGGTCTACAATCTGCTTCCCCTCTTGACCGAAGACGAGATCACGCCGCGCGCAGACGGCAGCACTCTCATCGTCCGCAAGAGCCTGATCTTTGACCGGCCGGACGAGGCGGACCGTCTGACCACCATCGAGATACGAGACGGCGGGGCCCTGAAGTCGCGCACCGTGTTTGACCCTGAGTTGAATGCCTTTATCACACGGGAATTTGACATGAGCGAGACCCGCTTCGAAAAGCCAGTTCAGGATGTGGAGACCATTGAAGTCCGTGTCCCCGGTCGGCCGCCCAGGCTCGACCGACGGGTCATTCGCACTTACCGGGGTGCTACCTGGATCAACGAACGCGGCCAAGAAGACCCGCGAGGCCCGTATTACCGTATGGACGTCACGGATGAACGCGAAAAAGAGGCGACGAAAAAGTCCAAAGAGCAGGTGGCCTTCGATCCAAAAGACATCTTTGGGCAACCTGTGTGGAAAGACTACAACGGCTATTTCATGATGTTCCTGCCGGGCGGGATGCGCTACCGCATGGTCTACACAGGGGAGCGCCGGATTCCCTGGATCGGTGAGTTTGTGCGGGATCATGCGCAGCCGATTGCGGAACCCGGACGGTTGTTTTTGAAGCCCCAGTTTAACATCAAGGCCGATGAAGCGGCCCTCTCTTTCATCCTAGGAGGCACCGAAGGAGCGATGGACGGCGGTGGTCCGGCTGGGATTCAGGGTATTAATGCGGACGCTCAACACATTGACGAAATTCGCTTTCGAATCAAGGGTGCCAAAGGCGGCGAGAAATTCAGCATCACCATGCAAAGCGCCGATGGGTATCCCGAGGCCTACGTCGTTTGGAATCCCCCGCCCAATTTCAAAGTGACCCAAGATTATCAAGAGGTCCGCATCCTCTTGGCCGATTTGAAAGTCGTCGGTCTTCCTGCCGATAAGCAGATTGATTTGATGCATTTCAATCTGCTGCGTGTTCACTACGGAGATTGGCTGCCCGATACTGAAAAGGACCAAATCGTGGCCAAAGAAGGTAATCGGGGCGCCAACCGCCAGAATCCGACTGAGATCGAGCTCAAAAATATCGAGTACGTGAATGCAAAGACAGGAGGAACCATCCCCCTGAACATGCTCTGGGCGCAGCCCTCCGTTATTCCGCTCGGCCAGCTGCCGTTTATGGCAATCGACCGGGAGGAAGGGGCGCCGCCTCTCGAGCGGCGCATGGTGCAGTACCGCAAGACGGCCAAGCGCGACGCCGCGTTTTTTCTCAATCCGGTCAACAACTACCGCGAGAAATGGGAGCAGGTCGTGCGGTACTACGCTTTCATGAAATTGACCCGAGACGGTCAGACGGTCGCTTTGGATGCCAAGTTCTCGCGGGACGGAGATATCACCTCTTCCGTCGACCAGCGCTATCCGGGGGGGCGGCATGCCACAGGGCTGTACTTTGACTCCGAGCCTTACATCGAGCCGCCCAAGTCGGACGATATCAAAACCTGGTTCATCGGCAGCCGAAGAATTCGCTCGTTCATCACGGCTGTGATCTATACGGAAAACAAAGGTTGCGACATCGAAGGCAATCCGCCGGTGCCGGACGACGAGCGGCTGGACGTGATCGACACCCGTCTGATGCAGCATCCACCGGAGCGAGGCACGAACGGCATCGTGGTCAAAAACCTCAGGCAGTCGGAACGGCTTTCCAACGGCTGGAAGATCACCTGGTCCAAAGAAATGCGCAACCCGGCCATTTGGCCCGGGGTTCAAAAAGACCGGATCGTGACGCGTCTTTACGATGACAGGGGCCGCTTGCGCTTTATTCACTACGGTCGCGCCCGGGCCTTCCATTGGGATCCCGCCCTGCTTAAGACCCCCCTGATCCACCGCACGCCTGAGGAGATCGAAGGAGCGCTCAAGCGGTACTTCGAAAATCCGCTGCAGGTCAGTGCCGAGGACTATCGAATGGTCCAGGAAGTGTGGGCGGCGATGGATCCCATGGACTTCTGGCGCATGATGAATGCGAACATCGATATTCGTGCCTTGGAAAGGACGACGGCAGACACCATGAGCCGCGACCTCAGGTCGAACAAGGCCAAGTGGGCCGCCAAGGATATCGTTATTGATCCGGAGTGGTTGACCCACGGTGAGTTCTTCGACTCCAATGATGAAAAGATTCCT
>JBGPLV010000086.1:0-7618 GCA_041486625.1 Elusimicrobiota bacterium | reverse complement strand
GGCGCGGCACCCGGCGCGCTACTCAATCGGTCCGCCCACCGGTCAAAGAGCCGCGCGAAGGACCTGAAAAAACTCCCGAGGCCGGAATCCTCGTATAGGTTAGCGGCGCGCGTTGAAGCCGGCGACCCCCGCGGGGAGGCGGATTCGGAGGCGCTAGAGCTTGCCGCGATCTCGATCTGGATGCGGAGCGTTTTCTCGACGGACTCATCAAACTGATGCAGGATCGTCAGGTTCGTCCAATAGCTCTGGCAGGCGGGACACAATGTCAAGATGACACCGCGGCTGCGTACTCGGCCTTCAAAAAGTTTCTGCAGGCACTTCGGGCACCACCGCTCGGTGGGAAGATGGAGCCCCTTGGTTTCTTCCAAAGCTTCTAGGCATTTGGAGCGGTCCTGGCTCGCCGCGGAAACGAGATCCTGGGGAATGAAAAGCCCGTTGCAGTTGGGGCAACGCTCAAAGGTCCCGATGGCGGAGGAAAGCGTCTCTAATGTCTGGTCCTCGCAGACCGGGCACTTCATGGTCGAAGGGGTAATACTCATAGACCAGCCTAGAGCATACCAGCGAAACAGCCTAATTTAAAGACCTTATTCAGTGTTGTTAATCGGCGTTAAGAAGTCGGTTGATTTTTGGCAGATTAGGGGATATCCATTAGGCACGCCCTATGGACAACCATATGCGCAACCGAATCATCGAAACCGGCGATTTCGCTGGTGAAATTAGACCCGCCATTCATCCGATTACCCATTCACGGCAATTGTTTGATGTCTATCGATTGACTTATGAATGCTATCTGGCGCGAGGCCATTATCTGCCTCGTCTTGACGGGCTATGGATCCCTCATCCGGATTTTGATCATGTGGCCGAAACAACGATCCTCGTGGCGGAACTGGAGGGGGAGATCGTGGGTACCGTCTCCATCACGCTGGACGGAACGCGGGGATTGCCGTTGGATGAAAAGTTCAAAAATACGTGCATGCTTATCCGCTCAGGCGGAAAGCGACTGGCGCAAGTGTGGCGGCTGCTGGTCAAGGAATCCTGTTCCTTAAAAGACCCAATATTAACGTCCTTGGTGTATGAAGCGGTCCATCACTTGTTGCTTCGAGGCATTCACACGAGTCTCTTTTTCGTCCAGGAACAACACGCCGAACCATGCCGTGAACTTCTAAACGCCGTCACGCTCACCAGCGCCCTGAGCGCTCATGGGTTGTCGAATGCTCGCAGCATTCTGATGCGCGCGGAAACCGATAATCTGAAATGCGTCTTGCCGGCAAGAAAAGAAGGAGGAGCGGATGAACGAACCCCACATCTTACTCGTCGACGATGATTTTCTGGTCTCGTATGCCCTCAAGGAGCATCTCGAACAGCAAGGGTATCGCGTGACGGTGTCGAATGGGTGCCAGGAGGCGAAAAAGGCGCTGCGAGGCCCTTCAAAAGTGGACTTGATGATCTTGGACTTCCTGATGGCCGATGGGTGCGGGACCGACCTGTTTCATTCGATGGCGGAAGAAAGCGCAATGCAAAAGCCGCGAATCATCATGTGCTCCGGCTTGATTGATCCTCATAACCCGTCCTGGAAAGTACTCCGCCAACGATTGCCCTATGGACTTCAACCACTCATTCGAGCCTACGTGAACAAACCCTACACCTTCGAGGAAATGGTCCCTAAGATCAGGTCCATTCTGGATGGACACTCTTCATCCGACCCGAACGAAGTGACTTCGGGAGATTTTCCGCTCCCTCGACACCGCGCAACGTTTACTTCGAAGGAACGCGGGCCAGCGTAAACACCACCGTCTCACCCGGCTTGCCGTCTTGGTAAGAAGTCCATTTCTCGGTGAGATGGTTGGCGTCCGGGAACTCCAGTATCAGCGCATGCATGTGTTGGTCCTTGTCGGAATCGATGCCAGGGGTTGGCCCCATAGCCAGACTGATCTGATTGGGACCCGATGGCTTCAGAAGCATATGCGGCTGATTGCCGATCGCGCAGTAGTGGGTCATGGTCAATTTCCCGTTCTCATCGGTGTACATATCAACCATCTCATGCGGCGTGCCCTGCATGAGCGTCTCCTCAACGGCACTGCCGGCAGCTGTGACCTTGAAATGGATGGACACCGGCTCCGGCTTCTGATCCTTGTCCGAAGGATTCTTCGTACCTTTCCAAGCTCCTGCGAGTTGCTTTAGTTGCTCGAATTCTTTGGAATCGGATTTGGGTGCAGGCATCTGATGCTCATGGGCCAAGAGTGAATAGAAACCGGAAAGAGCAAACACAACAGCCAAGAGGACTATTTTCTTCCATGTGTTCATTGGGATTCTCCTTATTTTGCGGTGCCGGTTGAGACTGCGACATTCTCAACGGGGACCAGCACGATTTCGATGCGACGGTTCTGGGCGCGGCCTTCCGGCGTTGTGTTCGGCGCGATCGAACGGTATTCGCCGTAGCCGGCAGCAATCAGGTGATCGGGCACGATACCTGCGTTATCCTGCAAGTAGCGCACCACAGCGGTCGCGCGCGCGGTCGAGAGCTCCCAGTTGGAAGGAAAGCGCTCACGCAGCGATCCGGCGATGGGGACATTGTCCGTGTGGCCTTCGACGCGGATGGCTTTGTCCCGTATGTTCTTGAGAGCAGCGCCTACCTGCTGCAGCACTTTTTCGCCCTCCAGTTTCACGCGTGCCTCGCCGGAGTTGAACAGGATCTTATCCACCATGTTGACGGACACGCGACCCGCAAGCTGGGTGATCTGAATCTGCCCGGCGTTGATCTGATCTTTCAAATTGCCGACCAGCTGATCATACGTGCCCTTGAGTTTATTGATCTCTGCTTCTTTGGTCTGCTCGGTCTCGCGGAGTTTTTCAGCGATATCCTGATTTTCGCGGCTGAGAGCGGCGACACGCTGGCCCAGCTCGCCGCTTTTCTCCTGGAGGCTGTTGTAGAGGTCCGCATTCTCCTTCTTGGCGGCCGCCAGATTCTCTTCGAGGACCATGCGACGCTGCTCAATCTCCACCAACTGGTTGGTCAACGCCGCTTTCTCGGATTCGAGTTCGGCCTTCTGCTGCTTGGCCATCTGCACATGCTGAAGGTAAGTGGCCTTGGTCACGCAGCCTGTCAGCCCAACCCCGACACCCATGACGCAAATCCATTTCACGGTCGCGCGCATACTGCCTCCTTCAAAGGGATTTTTTGTATTTTATGACAATTGGCGCTGTAAATGTATTTTCATCGCCAGAACAAGAGGCCTGCTACGGAAGATGACCTCCCCCGCAATGTCACCTAAAAATTTACAATGGTCAATTTTACTGTAAAAGCGATCATTTTTTGATCGCTGCTGTAAAGCCTTGTTAATTCCTTGTTGATTTCTTGTTTCGATGGGGATACATTGGGCGGAGTCTCACAGGAGGTTGCTATGAATAAACCACATATTCTTCTTGTAGACGATGATGTATATATCATCGAAACCCTAAAAACCTATCTCGAGATTCTAGGCTACCGCGTGACGCCGGCTTACGGCTGCAAGCAGGCCAAAGAAAAGTTGCGGACAGAGGAAAAAGTGGACCTCATGATTTTGGATTACCTGATGCCTGATGGATCTGGAACCGATCTGCTCCAATCGCTAGGGGACGACACCACTCTCCAAAAACCACCGGTCATTATGTCTTCGGGAGTTATGGATCCACGTAATCCTATTTGGGAAAAGCTGAAAACACGTCTACCTGTCGAATCCCAATCGCTGATCCAGGCCTATATCACCAAGCCTTACACGCTGGACGCCATGGACGTGGCACTGCAGGAAGTTCTTGGAGGGGACTACATCCCTGGTCCGCGGCTCACCCGCCGGTCTCGAAAAACCTGACGCCTTTTGCTCTATCTTAGCGGCGGCGCCACTTTTGGTCGCCGCAGACATGATTGTACACCGACTTGGCGGCTTCCTCAGAAGTAAAGGAATGACAGCCATTCGCCCCCGCGACCCAGGGAGAGATCCCTTTATCGGACGTAATCTCCCAGCTTCCGGAAGATCCTGCCGTCACGGCCATCGTCCTTACCCCGCCTTTATCCTCAATATCACACTTCCAAGCCTTTTCCAGCGTGTCTTTCATGATTCATCTCCCTCGGACTTAAACCTTTGAAATCGTCTATACCTACGATACCCCCAAACCCTTCCCAATGCCCAAAAACTTAGTGTTTATCCAGGCTCCATTTGACCCCACCGCGTCAGAAGCAGCTTTGATCGCATGAAGCAGATGGCACTTGATTTGGCGGGGGGCGAACCTGCTATAGTAAAAATAGCTCTAAATCAAATAGGAGGAAATCATGGCTAAATCAACTCCCGATGGATATCACGCCGTCACGCCAAGCTTCACGTTCAAAGACTCGCAGAAGGCGATTGATTTCTACAAAAAAGCCTTCAGTGCAAAAGTCCTCGAAGTTTTTCCCAGCCTGACAGGAAAGGGCATTATGCATGCCACCCTCCAGATTGGGGATTCCATCCTCATGATGGGCGATGAAATGCCCGGGGGGCAGGGCTGCAAAAGCGCTGAAGCGCTTGGTGGCTCGCCGATAAGCCTCTTCATCTACGTTCCTGACGCCGATGCAGCGTTCAAGCAGGCTGTCGCGGCCGGCGGCACGGTGGCGATGCCGGTGGCCGACATGTTCTGGGGTGACCGTGCGGGAAGCATCAAGGATCCGTTCGGCTACCAGTGGATGATCGCCACGCACAAGCAGGACCTGACGCAAGACCAGATCCGCAAAGGCGCTGAGGCCTTTTTCTCTCAAGTGGCCAAGAAATAGGTTCTCGGCGGTTTCATTCCGAAGGCGCTTCTTGTTGATCGGCGTATAAATTGTATTCCGTGATTCCCTGCCGGAGGCGCATTTCCTGCAGGTCGAGATCCTTTTCGATCCGCCGAAGGATATCGTCATCGATCACGCCGGATCGGCGCAGCCGGAGCATCACGGTCCGTTCCGTCTCGATGAGCTCCGTCTGCACGTTAAAGCGATGCGTCCCGTGCTGAACGGCCCCGTCATGGTCGCCGTCCAAATGCGCGCGGAACTGAGCATTGCGGTAGCGATATTGGTCTTCGATGCGGTCGAGGAGCGCGTCCGGATAAACCCCTTCTTTTCGCCGGGCGGCGAGGAGCGCCAGGGAGGCTTCAGCCGCTTGGCGGCGCGCTTCAATTTCTTTATGTCCGGCCTCAGCGCGCTCCCGGCGGCCCTCTTGATCAATGCCGAAGAAGCGAATCAGCCACGGCAGCGAAAGACCCTGCACCAGAAGCGTGCTGACAATGACGCAGAAGGTGAGAAAAATCATGAGGTCCCTCTGGGGAAAGGGGGAGCCGGCGCTCGTCAATAAAGGAATGGCTAACGCGGCGGCGAGTGAGATGGCGCCGCGCATGCCGCTCCACGACACGATAAAGAGCCGCTGCCAGCGCGGGTTAGGTTCGCCCCGGCGAAGCCTCCATCCCAGCATCGTTTGGATATGAGCGATGGAGAACACCCACACGATGCGGAGCACGATCACCAAAAGACTGACGCCGATCCCGTAGGCGCAGAGTAACGCGTGGTTCGTCCGACTCAAGGGAGCGAGGATCCGGTGCAGTTGCAACCCGGCGACGAGAAATAGGATTCCATCCAGGACGAACTGTATAATTTGCCAAACGGGGATGAGCTCAAGTCTCGTCGTGGCCCGGACCAGGTGCGAACTCATGTAGCCGACGTAGAGCCCGGTCGCGACGGTCGCGAGCACCCCAGTTCTCCCCAGAAGTTCGGCCGGCAAGAAAGCCACAAACGGGGTGAGGAGCGAAAGGCTCACTTCAAGGGAGGTGTTGCGAAGCGCACGTCTAATCCTCAGCATAGCCCAACCCACCGCCAACCCCCACGCGATCTCGCCTAAAACCATGAGCGAAAATGTTCCTCCCACGTTCATCCAGGAGAAGGAATGCGTCACGACGGCGGCCGCAGCAACCCGGTAAACGGTGAGCGCCGTGGCGTCGTTCACGAGTCCCTCCCCTTCAAGAACCGAGGAAAGTCCTTTGGGGATCCCCAGCCGCCGCGCGATGCTGATGGCCGCCACTTCATCGGGCGGCGAGACGATGGCGCCCAGGACAAAAGCCTCCGCCCAGCCAAACCCCGGGATCAACCCGTGAGCCGCCAGAGCCACAAAAGCGGTCGTAAATAAGACGCACCCGATGGACAAGAGCGAAATGGGTCGAAGATTCCTGCGGAATTCCGTCCAGGAACCGAGTGCCGCGCCCGCATAGACAAGAGGAGGAAGAAACACCAAAAGCACCAAATCCGGATCCAAGGTGATATGCGGAAAGCGAGGCATAAACCCGAGAAGAATTCCGGCCGGCAGAAGCAGGAAGGGCGATGGCAAAGCAACCTGACGGGCGATCGCCTCAAGGGCAACGACCGTGACCAGAAGAACTAATATGACTTCAAACGAATGAAGCACCCAATCAGGCCAACGCTTTACGCTTAATGAAAGTTCCTTCTTGGAACTCGTCGAAGGCTACGCGGAGCTCTTCCTGGGTATTCATCACAATCGGGCCATACCAGGCGATGGGTTCTTTGAGCGGCTTGCCGGAGACCAAGAGAAAGCGAACGGGTTTCTTGTCGGCGGTGATCATAACCGTATCTCCGCCAGGCTTATAAAGGACCACGTCGCCTTCGCGGCAGGTGCAGGGTCGCTTCATATCAAAGTAGTTCTCGCCCACGTTTTCGCGGGCGAAGGGATCGCGCCCGGGATCAAAGTACCCTTCTCCGTCCACTACATAGGCGAACACGGTGTGGCCCGCTTTGATGGAATGCGTAAAGATTTTCCCTGCAGGCAGCGAGACATCGAGATATTCAGGTCCCGCCACCACATCGGCGACTGGCCCTTGCGCGCCGGCCAGAGTTCCTGCGATGAGCCGTACGGTGGCGCCTTCCGGCGTGGTCACTTTCGGAATCTGTTTCTGTTTAACCTCCCGGTAGCGGGGATCCATCATCTTATCGTTGGCCGGGAGGTTGGCCCAGAGTTGAAATCCCCACATTTCGCCTTTACGATTGCCTTTGGGCATTTCCTGATGGATGATGCCTGATCCGGCGGTCATCCACTGGACGTCGCCCGATCCGATCACCCCGCCGTTCCCCAGGCTGTCTTTGTGCTCCACATCACCATCGAGGACATACGTGATGGTTTCTATGCCCCGGTGCGGGTGCCAAGGAAAACCGGCCTTGTAATCGTCCCGGTTGTCGGAGTGAAAACAATCCAGCAGAAGGAAAGGATCCAGCTGCGGGATTTCGTGAAACCCGAATGCGCGCTTGAGCCGCACACCAGCGCCCTCTAGGGTGGGAATACTTTTCCAGACTTTCTTGATGCTCCGAACCGGCGGAGTCTTATCCATGAGAGTCGATTTCTCCTAGTTGGCCTGGACGAGCGGGACATCGACCAGATGTTCCGCCAGGAACCAAACCTGCAGCTCGTTAGTTCGGATGACGTCGCTCACGAGCAGATCATTGGTCCCATCGTCGCCGAGAGTGGCGGTCTTACGCGCCGAGGACCTGGCCCCCTGGAGAACGATCCCATGGGCGGTTAACAGGCGAGAAATTTGCACCGGCACTTCCTCGCGGCCTTTTGGCGGGCGC
>JBGPLV010000085.1:0-7624 GCA_041486625.1 Elusimicrobiota bacterium | reverse complement strand
TGAGCTTGGGGTCCTTGAGGTCGTTTATGGGCTCAACGGGGATGCCGCGGCCCTCATCGAGGACGGTCACCGAGCCATCGGTATGGATGGTGACGTCAATGCTTTTGGCGAAGCCGGCGAGCACCTCGTCGATCGAGTTATCGACGGCTTCGTAAACCAAATGATGCATCCCTTGGGGGCCGGTGGAGCCAATGTACATGCTCGGCCGTTGCCGGACAGGCTCCAGGCCTTCCAGGACGGTGATTTTACTGGCGTCGTATTCGGCAGTTTTAGCGGCCATGATTTTGGGTAATCCGTACCGTCATGTTGCGGAGAAAAGGCGCGGGCAAGTGCTTGTTGAGTTTTCGGACCAGTTCCCTGCGCCGGAGCGAAAGTTCCTGCATCACCGTGTGGGAGTCAACCTCAATGACCAAAGATGCATTGTCCAGGGCCACAATACGCGCGAACTCTCTTAAGCCGCCCACTTCTAGGCTCCACGCGTGCTCGATCATCGCTAAGTCCGTGGAGAGGCCCAGCTTTTTAGAAAACGTGTAAACTTCTTGAGCGATGGGGGCGAGCGCCAAGCCTTATACCCTCATCGGCATGATGACCGAAAGCATCTGGTCGTCGCCCACGGGCCGGATGACCCCGGGATTGAGGGAAGTGGTGAGCTCGAGCCACACTTGGCTCGCGTCCGAGTTTTTGAGAACATCCTGGACGAACTGCGGGTTGAAGGCGATTTCGAGATTATTTCCCGCGTAATCGACGGGAAGTTCATCTTCCACTTCAACGCGACCCTGCGCGGTCCCGATCGCTCGCAGCCTGCTTTTCTCCAAAATGAATTTTACAGCACCTCCGCGATCTCCCGAACCCAGCGCCGCGCGTTGCGTCATGGTCAACAAATCTTTAGCGGCCAACTGTACCCGGATGTCCGCAGATTTTGGAATCACCTGGTCATAGTTCGGGAAGTGACCATCAATCAATCGCGAAATAATAACGGTCTCGCCCACCTTAAAGGCCACTTGGTTTTCGGTCACACTCACCTTCACCGTATCGGCGCCCAAGCCTTCTGTCATCAAGAGTCTTTCCACCTCGCGGATCGCCTTGGACGGAATAATGACCGCCACATTGGTTTTCTTTTCTTGAACGGGACGCGACATAAAGGCAAGCCGCCGGCCATCGGTCGCCACCATGCGCGCCGTACCCTTATCCAAAATGAAATAAACCCCATTTAAAATATAACGTGTCTCATCGGTCGAAGCGGCAAAGGATGTCTTCCGAATCATCTCCAGAAGCACCTTAGCTTCCATGACCACCGAGTTCTCTTCAGGAAACTCCGGGAGCACCGGGAAATCCTCTTTAGGAAGGCCTAAAAGAACACAGCGCGTTTTTCCGGATTTCACTTCCATCCGTGTCCCTTCTTCTGTGGCGATTTTTATTTCCTGATTATCCGGGAGAGTTTTCACAAAATCGCTGAAGGTTTTCGCCGGGACCGTTAAGGAGCCCTCTTTCACCACCTCCGCTTTGATCAGGCACCGGACACCCACCTCCAGATCCGTCGCGGCCAACTTAAGCTGGTTGGTCTTGGTTTCAATCAGAATATTAGACAGAACAGGAAGTGTGCTTTTGGAGGAAACCGCCGATTGGACGATTTGTATTCCCTTGAGAAGTTCCGCTTTGGAGCAGACAATTTGCATTTGTGTCTTTATAAGATTCTCTGTAATGACCATATTGTAATAAAAATCGTAGTCGTAGCCGTAGAGGGTTGTATGAGGAGCATAACTACTTGATCGCAACTAAAATCAACGTCTGTCAGTCCCTTTACCGGAAACCCTGAAGCGGCACATCTTCTGGATAACCAGCCTTGCTTATCCCCAACATCCACAAGGCTGACTTTTATCCACGCGTCTCAAAAGTTATCCCACTTTTACTCCCGAGCGAATATCCTGAATAATCTTGTTCACAAGAGCGGTAAAAAAGGGATCGGTGTCCAAGCGGCTCTTCACTTTGTTGGTGGCATGCATGACGGTCGTGTGATCTTTTCCGCCAAAAGAATCGCCGATCTGGGTGGTCGACATCTCGGTCAGCGTCCGTGCCAGATACATCGCGATCTGCCGGGGGAAAGCGATGGCGTCCGTGCGGCGCTTGGATTTCATGTCGTGCATATCCAGATGATAATGCTGCGCGACCACTTCCTGGATTTTTTCAATAGACACGGGCGCGGCGGCATCTTCACGCGCCATCACGTCCCGGAGCACCTCTTGGGTCGAGTCCACCGTCAACGGCACGCCCGTGAGAGAGGCATGCGCCACCACGCGAATGAGCGACCCCTCTAGCTCCCGGATATTGGTGCGGATGTGGCTGGCGAGGAAAAGAAGGACATCGTCCGGGACAAAGAGATTTTCGGCATCGGCTTTATCGCGCAAAATCGCGATGCGCGTTTCGAGCTCGGGTGCCTGAATGTCGGCCACCACGCCCCACTCAAAGCGCGTGATGAGGCGTTCCTGAAGGGTCGGGATTTCCTTGGGCGGCCGATCGCTTGTAATCACGATCTGCTTGCGGGAGTCATACAGCGTGTTAAAGGTGTAGAAGAACTCTTCCTGCGAGCTCTCCTTGTTCACTAAAAACTGGATGTCGTCGATCAAGAGGCAATCCAAGCCGCGGTACTTCTGCCGGAATTGATTCATCTTTTCAAAACGCAGCGAATCGATGAACTCATTGATAAATTTTTCGGAAGTCGTGTATAAAACGCGCGCCCGCGGGTTGTTTTGAAGAAGATGATGGCCGATGGCGTGCATCAAATGCGTTTTCCCTAGGCCGACACCTCCATAAAGGAAGAGGGGGTTATAGGCCTTTCCTGGGTCTTTGGCGACGGCTTGCGAAGCGGCCTGCGCAAAGCGATTGGAATGGCCGACGACAAATGTTTCAAACGTATACCGGGCGTTCAAATGCGTTTCGAGTGGGGGTGCCGAAGGTGCGGAAGCCACCTGGGGAGCGCTCAGCGGGGTTGGACGGCTTGGCCTTGCGAGTTCTTCCACCGGCCGTAAAACGGAAAATGATAAATTGATGACTTCCCCGGAGCGTTCTTTAAGAAGGCTTTCAATCCGGGCTTGGTAATGATCACGGAGCCAATCGGCAAAGAAGGCGTTAGGGACCTGGAGCACCAGGCGACCGCCTTCCACGGAGAGAGCTTTGATGGGGCGGAACCACAGGTCGAAAGACTCATCGTTCATCTGTGGCTTTAAAATAGACAAAACATCTTCCCACAAATTTTGCACAGCCACGCTCATAAAACACTCACTCCATCTGGGAAAAAACAGGAAGGATCAAAATTTAAGTGTTCGGTATTGTAGACGTTGCCGCACGTTATGTCAAATTCATTTCTCGACGGAAAATTGACCATGCATCAGCCAATTGCGCGTAATCCCCAAGCGCTAAAGTTTCCGCGCGCGCGGACGGAGACACTTTGTGTCGGAGAAGCCACTTTTCCACTTCGCCGCGCGCAATTCGCGTGGAAAATGCGAGGCTGTTGGCGATGGTCTTGCGTCGGTGCGCGAAGGCGCCGTGAACCAGGTCAAAAAAGTCGCGGGAGCGTGCGGCCGATACGGCGGGCTGTTTCTTGCGGCGCAGGCGGATGACGCTTGAGCTCACTTTGGGAGGCGGAACGAAGGCCCCTGGCTTCACCTGAAGGAGGGTCTCGACCTCCGCAAAGAGTTGGACCGCGAGCGTGAGGATTCCGTAGGCGCGCGACCCTGGTCGGCTTGCGATACGCTCGGCCACCTCCCGCTGGATCAGGAAAACCCCCGTTTCCCAACCGGTCCAGGGCATTATTTTTTCGAAGATGGGGGAAGTGATGGAGTAAGGAAGGTTCCCCAGAATCTTGATAGGTCGCTCTTGGGGGTTAAAGAGCGCATCCAGATCCATTTTAAGAAAGTCCCCGTGAATTAGCTTAAACCGCTCACATCCCTTAAAACGTTGCTGAAGTTCTTGAGCCAGTGCCTTGTCTAACTCAATGGCGGTCAGATATCTCACCCGGCCAAGGAGTTCCCCCGTCATGGCGCCTTTCCCGGGGCCGATCTCTAAAGCGGTATCCGTGCGCTTGAGTTCCGCCGCGGCGAGGATGGTTTTTATCGCGTTTTGATCCCGGAGGAAATGTTGGCCAAGCGGCGGCCTCATAGGCTGTACTGGGCGGCCAGGAGAATGGCTTCGATCATGGGGCCTGGGTTGGCGACGCCTTTGCCGGCGATATCGTAAGCCGTCCCATGGCCGGGGGAGGACCTTATAAAAGGAAGGCCCAAAGTGATGTTCACCACGCGGTCGGGAGCATAGAGTTTAAGAGGGATCATGCCTTGGTCATGATACGCCGCCAGGGCGAGATCGTAGCGCCCATGGGCCATTTGGGGAAAAACGGAGTCGGCGGGAAGAGGACCTGTAACGGAAATGCCTTCCTTTTGAAGAGCGCGGATGGCGGGCAGAAAAATAGTTCGTTCTTCTTTACCGATCAACCCACCATCGCCAGCATGGGGATTAAGTCCGCAGGCCACAAGCTTCGGGCGTCTCTTGCCAAGATGAGTTTTCACAAATTCGTAGCCTCGTTTAGCAGCCTTTTGGATCAGGCCCGGATTCAGATGTTTGGGAACTTCGGTCAGAGGAACATGACGCGTCAGAAGAATCGCCCGCAAGGGCCCTGCGACCATCAGCATGGCCGCGTCGGGGGCCCGGCAGCGCTTGGCCAGCCACTCGGTGTGCCCCGGGAAGTCGTGATCCGCGAGACGGAAGGATTCTTTTGAGACCGGCGCGGTCACGAGGGCCTCGGCTCGCCCGCTTTGCACGAGCGCTAGCCCCTCATTCAAGGCTTGGATGGCGCAAAGTCCCGCCTCACGCGATGGATGGCCCATGCGGACTCGGGCGATTTTTCCCATTACGATGGGTGCGCAAGCGCGCCGGACACGCGGGTTCCGCAAGGCTTTTAAAACAATTTCAGGGCCAACCCCGGCGGGATCGCCCAGGGTAATCGCGATACGCGGTTTCATTGGAATTGTGAGGGCGGGGGGCTGGCCGCCCTATTCGAGGTGGTTCACCTTAATGTCAGCCTTGGAGCGGAGCTCTTTCACGTAGGACTCAAAGCGTTTGGCGCCACGCTGCTGGAAGAGATACTCGCGCAGGTCATCTTTAATCTCATCTAGGGACATTTTTGTCGCCGCCTTCTTCTCCTGAACCTGAATGATGTGGTAGCCAAAGTCCGTCGTGACGATGTCTGAGGTTTGTCCCACGTCCAAAGCGAACGCGGCCTTGTCAAAGGCCGGGACCATATCGCCTCGTGAGAAGTATCCTAAGTCTCCACCGCGGTCCTTCGATCCGGGATCTTCGGAGTATTTCCGGGCGAGCTCAGCAAAATCTTCACCTTTTTTGAGGCGCGCCTGGGCCTCCTTGATCTTTTTCAGGGCCGCTTCTTTTTCCTCTTTAGAAGCGTTGGGGCCCAGACGAATCAGAACATGCCGCGCTCGAGCCCGCTCTCCGAAGCGGCGCTCGACGGCTTTGGCCAGAGCTTTTAATTCCTCCAATTCACTCGCGGTATGGCTGCCGGGGATGGGTTTATCCTTCACGATCGCATCCAGAGTATCGAAAAGCCCTTTTATTTCGTCATCGGTGGGCGGCGGGGTTTTCGCCTTCACTTCCTGGTCGATCAGTTTAATCGTCGCCAGTTGTTCCTGAATGTGCTTACGAAACTCGTCATTGGTCATGTTTTCTTTTTGGAGTTCTTTGTTGAACTCTTCTTCGGTATTAAAGCGGGTGCGGACCTTTTTCACACCGTCGTCCACTTCCAGCTGGCTGACGCGGATGTTTTTCTTCTTGGCTTCCTGGACCAAGAGGCGATCATCGAGCATCTGATCGAGCACGCGCTTCTTGATGTCCGCAATGCGCTCCGGCGTCTGCTCGACGGAAGGAGAGGCTTTCTTGAACTGGTCCAAAATGGGGGCCGCGTTTTTTTCATACTCGGAGAGCATGATGGCCTGGTCGTTGACGGTGGCTACCGTCCGATCCAGGACCTTTGCGACAGCGGACGTCATGGCAAAAGGCAAAAGGCAAAAGGCAAAAGTAAGAGGGTATGCGATCTTTGCCATTTGCCATGTTCCATTTGCCATTTGCCTTACCGTATTGTCGTTTTTCATGGTTTTGAAGACTCCTCTAAGGACAGCCGCAACATCGCTTGGTCGTCCACTTTGACCCCTAAGACCGCCTGCTTGGCCGAGACCCATTGATTAAATTTATCGCGCTCCAGCTTTGCCCGAATCTCTTCTCTGACATCCGTGGCAGACCGGGGCGGGAGCTGTTTTTCGCCAAGTTTCCTAATGATATGAAATCCGAACTGGCTTTTGACGACTCCGGATACCTCGCCGGTTTTAAGCCCGAAGGCCGCGTCTTCAAACTCCGGCACGAGTGTTCCTCGGCGAAACGGGGTCAACTTGCCGCCGCGAACGGCCGTCGCAGGGTCTTTGGACATTTCTTTGGCGACCCGTTCGAACGGTTGGCCGTCTTTGAGCCGCGCAAGTGCGGTCTGGGCGTCCTGTTCCGAGCTCACCAGGATATGGCTGGCTGTCACTTCCACGGGCTTATCGTATTCGCCGCGATGGTCGTTATAATATCGGTCTACTTCCGTATCGGTGGCGGCCAGATCTTTGGCGCGCAATCGCCGAAGCGCGCTTTCCACCTGCAGGGTCTCTTCATATTCCTTGAGCCGGCGCTTCCAATCGGTTTTAAACTTTTCGACGGTTTGCTGATAGGACGGATCGCGGGGAATGCCCAGGCTTTTAGCTTCCGCTAGAAGTACTTTTTCGCGAATCAGAAGATTTAAAAACTGTCTTCGGCCTTCTGCGGAGGCAACGTATTGTTGATAGGCCGCAGGGGTTTCCTGCAGCCGTCTTTTAAGGTCATTCAGGGTAATCTTTTCGTTCCCGACCTGGGCAACGACCGGACCCTCTGAGCCTGCCTGCAGGCTGGGAAAACGCTCGCAGGCCGTAAGCCCGAGGCCAGTCAAAACAAAAAAAAGACCGCGAATGACGGTCTGTTTCATGCTGGAACTATATCAAATTGGCGGAGTTCGCACGAGATTTCCAAAAAGATCTTGGAGGTAACGAATAGGCCCTGCGGACTCATAAGCTTGCCGGTCGGCCATGACGGTAAAGGGCGGGCCCGGCCTAAACCGAAGACCGGAACGTTCCTGGGCCAGCTGGAGAATGGTTTGGGGCTGGACGGGGGTGTTGGCCAGAAACTGGATTTCAAGAGAAGACGGCTTCTGGATGACGCCGGAGATCCCCAAATCGCGCGCCATAATCCGGAGGACTGAGACTTCCATCAGAGTTCGAGCTTCGTTCGGGAGGGGGCCGAAGCGATCTTCGAGCTCCCCTTGGACGGCCTGGAGGGTCGGCAAGGTTTCCGCCGCGACCATCTTCTTATAAAAGAGGATACGAAGCTCTTCCGACGGCATATAGTCCGCCGGAAGGAACGCATGAACCGATAAGTCCATGCTGGGAAAGTGCGCCGGGGCGGGTGGCGACTCGCCCTTGAGCCTCGCGATTTCTTCCTGCAGGAGTTGAGCGTACAAGTCGAGACCCACGGCGGCGATATGGCCGTGTTGCTGCTG
>JBGPLV010000084.1:0-7636 GCA_041486625.1 Elusimicrobiota bacterium | reverse complement strand
GTGTTCCGTGCGGCAAAGCCCGATGCCCTCGGCGCCGAACTGACGCGCCACGCGGGCGTCGCGCGGAATGTCAGCGTTGGCGCGCACCTTCAGCCGCCGCAAGCCGTCGGCCCAGCTCATGAAAACACCGAACTCACCGGAGATTTCCGGCTCGATCAAGGGTACCTGGCCCAGGATCACCCGGCCCGTGGAACCGTCGAGGGTGATCCAATCATTTTCCCTCACCGTGGTCCCATTCACGCTGAATTGTTTATTGGCTTCACTGACGCGAATTTGCTCACAACCGGCCACGCAGGATTTCCCCATGCCGCGGGCCACGACCGCCGCGTGCGAGGTCATGCCGCCGCGGGCGGTCAGAATGCCGCGGGCGGCGTCCATGCCGTGAATGTCATCCGGGTTGGTCTCCTGTCGGACCAGGATCACAGGACCTTGCTTGCTTTTCTCGACGGCGTCATCCGCCTCAAACACCACACGGCCGGTGGCGGCCCCGGGGGAGGCGGGCAGACCCTTCGCGATGACTTTCAAATTCGCTTTCGGGTCGATGACCGGGTGCAGGAGCTGGTCAATGTGCTCCGGTTCCAGGCGCATGAGCGCTTCTTCTTTGGAAATGAGCCTTTCTTTTACCATGTCGACGGCGATTCTTACGGCGGCTGCCGCCGTACGTTTGCCGGTGCGGGTCTGCAGCATGAAGAGACGGTTCTTTTCGATGGTAAACTCGAAATCCTGCACGTCCCGGTAGTGTTTTTCAAGGCGCGAGGTAATATCGCGAAGCTGCTTGTACACGGCGGGCATATCGTTACCGAGTTCGACGATCGGCTTCGGCGTGCGGATGCCGGCCACCACGTCTTCCCCCTGCGCGTTCGTCAAATACTCGCCATAGAATTCCTTCGCGCCGGTGGAGGGGTTGCGGGTGAAGCCCACACCGGTGCCGGAGTCCGCGCCCATGTTGCCGAACACCATTGACTGGACGGTGACCGCCGTGCCGAGGCTGTCCGAGATCTTGTTCTGCTTGCGGTAGTAGATGGCGCGGGGGTTGTTCCAGGATTTAAAGACGGCGTTGCGCGCGCCTTCGAGCTGCTTCCATGGATCTTGGGGAAACGGCTGCCCCACGTGCTTTTCAAAAAGCTTTTTATAGTTGGCGACGATTTCTTTTAAGTCCGCCACGGTGAGCTCCACATCGAGCTTAATGTTCCGCCTGTTCTTCTGGCCCTCAAGAATGTGCTCGAAATCGCTTTTCTCTATGCCTTCGACGACGTTCCCGTACATCTGGATGAAGCGGCGATAAGCGTCCCAGGCAAAGCGTTCGTTCGAGGTGAGGGCCATCAGGCCTTTGACGACTTCATCATTGATCCCCAGGTTCAAAATCGTGTCCATCATGCCCGGCATGGAAAATTTGGCGCCGGAGCGCACGGAGACTAAAAGGGGATTCTTCGAGTCTCCAAAACCCTTTTGCATGACCTTTTGGAGCTTCTCCATGGCAGCCTTCTGCTGACTGTCCAGCTCTTTGGGGAGTTTTTGCTTATTGGCATAGTAATAGCGGCAGACATCGGTGGTAATGGTAAAACCAGATGGAACCGGGACTCCGGCATTGGTCATCTCGGCCAGGCCTGCGCCTTTGCCACCCAGCAAATCTTTCATAGTGCCCTTGCCGTCGGCTTTGCCGGCACCAAAAAAATACACATATTTTGTAGCCATTCAAATTCTCCTTTGATTGTTCACGTCAGGGAAGTCCCTGCGGTTACGTGGAG
Source organism: Elusimicrobiota bacterium (assembly GCA_041486625.1). Classification (GTDB taxonomy): domain Bacteria; phylum Elusimicrobiota; class Elusimicrobia; order 2-01-FULL-59-12; family 2-01-FULL-59-12; genus JANLWZ01. Next base: position 5,888 of record JBGPLV010000084.1, on the reverse strand, counting down.
AATTCTATCAAATCTGCGTCCGCACCACTAAGAATAGGTCCTTTCTGAGCGCCGCTCAATTGTGATGACCGTGACCACCCTCAACTTATCAGAAACCGCAAAAATGATGCGCCAATCGCCAACCCGCAAACGGTAGAATTCTCTACCCTCCAGCTTCTTCACTTGATGTCCACGTGGGTTTTTCTCCAGCGTGAGGATTGCCTTTTTAACGGCTTCTCGATCAGCTTTTTGGATTTCTTCGTAATCCTTGACTGCTTGCTTCACAAGCTCGATGCGGTAAGTCACCTCTACTTGTCCATGATATCGCGGAAGGGGACCGCCGAAGAAGGATTACCAAGATAGTCAGCCATCCGTTCGTCATATTTGACCAGGTTATAAATTTCCTTCTTCTGAAAGAAGCTCTGGATCGCCTCCCGAATCACCTGGGAGATGCTCTTATGCTGCTGATGGGCGATCCTTTGGAGCGTTTTATCCATCGTTGGGTCTAAATAAATCATTTTCTTGATCACGGAAGTGCCTCCTTAGATGTCTATGACATATATAACATATAGCAGTCATGCTTTCAAGGGAGATGGACCCATGGATATCGGTCCAACCGGCCCCTCCAACTTTTGGTCTTCCCTTAATATTGCCGTAACGCTAAGCTGTTATCCTTAATCCGCCGGACTTTTAGGCCCAATTTATGCGAAAAACCTTATCTCTTTTGCTATGTCTCACTCTTGTTTCAAATCAGGCCGTGGAGGCAACGGCTTGGATAGACTTAGCACAGGCCCACTCCGTCGCATCTACCCCAATCTCCGAGCGGGTCAGCCAACAAGCCCTCACGCCTCTAGCCGCTTTTGTCCGTCTCGGCGCCTACCGCCGAGGAGCGGCCATCGCCGCGATCGCCCTGATTCTCGGGGCCGCATCAGTTTATCTCCGCTCTCCAAATGCCGCTCAGTTGCACGCTGGTTTCACATGGCAATCGGGGCTTCTCTTCGGGATCCTAAGCATGGCTTTGCAACCGGATGCATTGCGCAGAATACTTTCTCGCAGGGAGTTTGCCCAATTGCTAGTGTTGATCCGCAAATTTAACAGCGATTCCCTTACCTCACTATTCGATGAATTTCTGCAACCGCCAAACAATGAAGGGCAGCCTCAAATATCGGTGCAACCAAACAAATTTGATCCCATCTACCGTTGGATCGTCGAAATTTCTCTAGAAGATCTGAACGAAAGAGCGCTTCCGGACCTGAAACGCAATCTCGAGGCGAATCACGCAAATCCACGCCCGGTCATTGAGAAATTCCTGCGCAAAATGACGAATGAAATCCGTGGGCGTATCATATTTCGGACGACTAGTGGAAGCGGGGGCTACATATCCACCAAACCGGACTCTAGTGCAACACTCATCTTGGAAGTCCTTAAAGCGGCGATGACGGATTTGCACCAAATTCTTCCCGATACCCGGGAAAATGGATCCCTGCGCAACCATTTGATGGTTTTCATCCGGGACCCCCTGCAAAGCTTTCGCGAAGAACATTACATGACACTATGGAGTGAGAGCGCCGTAAAATTCGGACTCGCCGGCGCAGACCAACCCATTGACCGGATTAAACAAATGGATAAACTAGCGAAACTGATTGGATCTGCCTTGGAGCACGACTGGGCGGCGGCCAGCTCAGCGCTCGACGGTTTGGCCAGACGGCTCACCCGACGCTCCTTTCGTATGTTCGCGAATAAAACGGGTATCCCTTTCACTGAATTGTCCTATTGGAATATTCGACGAACGTTCTATGACACGATCGACCAATTGCCTCCGCGACTTCTGAAGCGTCTTTATTTGGAGAAATCGCCTAAGGGTGAGTTTTTGCGGAAATTCGATACCCAACAACGAGCATGGAGACGAAATCCTCCTTCAGCTGAAATACGCAGAGTACCCCGAACCCAACCCGAGACGGAAGTGACAGGCTCTCGCGCCGACACGCATGCGCCAGCAACCGCGCAGGTGCGTCTCGAATCCAAGGATCGAAACACTTTTGTAACTATTCGAACCGTGGGTGAGGGATCGGAAATTACCGAAGAATTTCAGGATGTGCTTATCGGCGTCCGTCTTAAGTCTTGGTTACCTCGCTGGATGAATCCTCTTCGATGGTTCGATCGTCTTTACGTACGTCTAGGTAGGCTGGACTGGGTATCGCCCACTTTCTTGTTTGATGCGCCTCATTGGCCCGACCTCGCCCGTGTTCCAGGGTTCGATGAGCGAGATTTTCGTGCCTCACTGCGGGACATGGATTTGGATCAATTCGCACGGTCCTTTATGGACTTCATGAAAACACAGCACATCGATTCGCCATTTTCTCCTCCGAACCAAGAACCGGAGGACCCGATGGCTTATCTGCTGAACTTCACGAATGAACTCAGGGGGCCGTACGGAGCGGTCATGTTGGACCATCACTTTCGCCCGCCTTGGATCTTTCTCCACGCCGGTCACCATGCTCTGAAGACGACTCAAGGAGACGAATGGACGAATTGGACGGAACGGATGCGTGAGGCAGCCAAGACCAAAGTTTACCTCCAGGAATTCGCCCGCCGATGGCAAAGACCTGCGGACAACAGGGCAGCCTGGATAGTTGGAGCGGGCCTCGTTGTAATCGTGAGTATCGCGCTGGCCGTTCTGGTCGCGGCAGCGGTGGCGTGGTGGAATCCGGCACAAACCTTCCACTTGGCCGATGCTTCTTTGGGTCAGACGCCCATCTCTTTGACGTTCGCCAGCCTGGGCGGTGGCGTTTCAGGTCTGTTTCTGATGCCGCTACTGGCGCAGAAATTGCGAGAAATTCGTTCAATGACTCCACGCACTTTGTTTGCTGACGACTCACGGCAGCGGGCAGAGGAAATAATAGCTTTCATCCGTTCTAAACCCAGCGGTACTGGACTGGGCTCAAAGGACCAGGAAGCAAGGCAAATTATTTTGCCGCAATTGATCGCTAGCTTCCCCAAGCCGAGCCCAACATGGGAGGAGGATGCGCGCCATGCGCTCTATCCCCTCTCTGTGAAACTTACCCGATACAGGAAAGATTGGATCCAAGATACCTCTATGCGTACGAAGGTCTTTCAGGTGTTGGGAGAAGAGTTCCGTCAGATTCTAGACTTCGGATTTTCACCGATTCAAGCGGCTCAGTTGCTTACTTCTTATAGCGCATTAGAGGTGAGAGAGCTGATGTCCGTTTACGATCCAGGAAAAGCCCATACCGTATGGGTACAAGCAGCGCTGGCCGTCGCGAGACGAATGCAGAAGGAGGATGACACCCGTCAATTGCCTAAGGGACCCTATCTCGTGGGCGGTCTAATCTTGCTACTGGCCGCAGCGGCCGGGATGGCGAATTTGCAATCCGATGCAGGCTCCTTAATATCATCGATCACCAACAGCCTAACGTCTCATTTTAACGTGCCAACTTTGATGCCACTTCGAACCGCATCCTTCGGCGGCGAGGGTTGGCTAAAATGGGTACTTTTGATAATGATGGCGGGCGCCGGGTTAGCGACGCCACTATCCGCCATGGCTACCCCCGATCCTCATGCAGTTGGTGACTCGATTGCAGCCTTATCTTCTCCAAATCGCGCCGACGCCCTTGCTGCGTTACGCCTCTTATCTGAGGTTAAGGATCGATCATGGCAGGAAAAAATTCGCGAAGTGGTAAAGAGTCAATGGAAACATTTAAACGATTTGGGGCTGAAAACCGAGACTTTAATGACCCTTGCCGCACTGGGAGACGGATTGGCTGCAATGTTTCTCGCTCGTTCTGGGATTTCTGTGGAGACATCTCTGGATTCCACGCCACCGCAGTTGGACGAGGCGGTAAAGGGATGGGGCGATGCCGTTATTGAAATGCATCAACATATTCAGCAGACAGTGGGGGCACATCCCGATGGCGATTTAATCCAGGTCGCATTAGATCAATTTGCGAGCACCCGCCAATTGAGGGGACAATTGATCGAAAGTTTACAAGCGATCGTCGATCAATTTGAAACAAACAAAGTCCGTTTAGCGCTCCAGGATTACTTGGCTCGCCTGCCTCCATCGTCCCAAGGGGCGGTCAAGCTCGCTAACTCGATAGCGGCTGAGGCGGGGCTACTCAAACCGAACCCGACCAAAGCAGATCGTGAGGCATTTGAGCGAATTTCGGTCGCTCTCCGAAGCCTCACACATGCTTCATCAACTCGGACTATGGACATTCAAGACACTCTCTTGGGTGTCAAAAAAGAACTCGAAGCTCTAATGAAGACATTCAGCAAAGGAGAATGGACGTCCCGCCTATCCAACTATTCTGCGCAAGTCCAGCAAATTCTGCAAAACATCGAGAATTGGGGAGCGGATATTACCGCTGATTACGACTCAGGCAATTTTGACATCGAATCAGTGAATGGGTACGTACAAAAACTGGAAGGTCTTCCAAAACGTATCCACGATGTTGCCGTTGGAATTCAGGGAATGCAGACCGCATTGGATCCTACTCGACAGAATGAGTCGATTTCGGCCATTGACAACGCCTTGGCGCATGCCAGCGCCATCATCGAGAGCCGGATCGAGCTCAACAATGCTATGGCTTCCTCGGAAATCAACAACCTTTCTGACCTTATCAATGCCGCCAAAGCGGGGATGACCGATGTCGATGTGGTTATGCCCCCTAAAGCATTCCTTCATGTGCGAGGGAACTTTTTGTCGTTGGCAAGCGCCATCGGCAATATTTTTTCGAATGCCGCACACTTCGGGACTACAACTGTCGTCAACGTATCGCACGACACGGAATGGGTCGAACTTAAAATTTCAGATAACGGCCCCGGGCTTTCGCCCAACAAGCTCGAGTATGATTCGGAGACAGGTCGTCAGGCTGTATTCAACCTAAATAATTCCACTCGCGAATCTGGAACAGGTTTGGGCACGACGGAAGCGTGGATGGCCATTCACCAAGCCGGCGGCACGATCTTAGCCTCAAACTCCCCCGAAGGCGGCGCCGTCTTCACCATCCGCCTGCCTATTGCAGACATCTCTACCTCTGCCCAGCCCATTGTCCCCGCCAAGTCGGCGGAAGCGGAGCCGACGGTCGGGCCGACATCCGATTTACTGGGACCTTGGTTCCTGCCGCAACGGTGGCCAGCGTGGGCGCGGGCACTATGGTATTTAGTTGTCGTTTCTCCATGGGAGGAGTATGTATTCAGATATTTGGGCTTGGCGAAGCTGCCGGAATCGCTCATGGGAGCCGGGAACGGATTTCTTTTCAGCATCGCGATCGGATTTCTCTTCAGCCTCGTTCTGTTTGTACTTCTCCATCCCCTCTCACGATGGTTCGCTCGCGCTCATCGACTTCAAATCAGACCTCGAGAATTTCGTCTGCATTTGCGCGGCATCGCTCAAGAGGTGCGACGTGAATATGAAATGACCCGGTACGACCCTTGGCATTCTGTGTTTTTTTCGACGTTGGTCTTTAATCTGGCTTTTCTAGGGGTCGGTTTTGGTTGGCCACATGACCTTTGGTCGGCTTTCGTAATTGTGCTGCTGATGCATTTCGCGAATGATTTCAGTTGGGCCAACCCGATTTCACTGGATCCACTCTATCATTGGAGAGACCCACGAAAAGAAGCGAAGAATAAGCTTCGCCAACTGAAACCAGCTGACTTCGGTCGCTTCTGGTTTGTCATGAGCGACATAGACAAGTTCGGAAAAAGAAACGACGCGCCGGGTAAAGCCGCTATCGGCTTGCTCGGGTATCCCTCAACACCCGACATTGTGTTTTACAAACGTTCTCTTTATCTGGAAATGCGAAGGACACTTAAGCGGTTATTTCGAGGATTGTATTCAGACGGAAGAGAATGGACGGTGCATCCCGGCGCAGGAGGAGACGAGTTCG
>JBGPLV010000083.1:0-7641 GCA_041486625.1 Elusimicrobiota bacterium | reverse complement strand
TCGTCAGGCGGCCTTGCAGCACAATGTCCCGATCGTGACGACGTTGGCGGCGGCCCGCGCCGCGCTCGCGGGAATCCGCGGCATCCGGGAGGGGCATGTCACCGTCGCTTCATTGCAAGATTACTATGCTCAAAACAAAAAGTCGGTGAGCGCTCATGGCTAACGTCGTTCTCCGCAGCGTCACCAAAAAAATTGCCGATCAGGTGATCGTCTCAAACTTCAATCTCGAGATACCCGATCGGGAATTTTGTGTGCTGGTCGGTCCCTCCGGATGCGGAAAAAGTACGACGCTTCGCATGATCGCCGGACTGGAAGAGATCACCTCCGGTGAGGTCTGGATCGGCAATCAGTTGGTGAACGACGTCCCGCCTAAGGATCGCGACATCGCCATGGTGTTTCAGAATTACGCTCTTTATCCGCACATGACGGCTTATGAGAACATGGCGTTTGGGTTGAAGCTGCGCGGATATAAGAAAAAGGATATCGACGCCCGGGTTCGGGAATCGGCGGAGATCTTAAATCTGACGCATTTACTCGAGCGCAAACCGAAGGAACTCTCCGGCGGACAGCGCCAGCGCGTGGCGGTCGGCCGGGCCATCGTCCGCAAGCCCAAAGTTTTTCTCTTTGACGAACCGTTGTCCAATCTAGACGCCAAGCTGCGCGTGCAGATGCGCACCGAGCTCTCCAAGCTCCATGACCGCCTCCAAACGACGATGATCTACGTGACGCATGACCAGATCGAAGCGATGACGATGGGCGACCGGATTTGCGTCATGAAGGACGGCATGATCATGCAGGTGGACAAGCCGCTTGAGATTTACAATAAACCCGCCAACAAATTCGTCGCCAGCTTCATCGGCAGCCCTCCCATGAATTTTATGGATGTCCAGGTGGTGCGCCGCGCGGGCCATCTGTGCTTGGATGAGGGAAAATTTGTTCTGGAACTTCTGTCCGCCATGGAAGAGACCGTACGTCCCTATGTGGGGAAAACGGTGACTTTGGGCATTCGACCGGAAGATATCTACGATAAAGTTTACGCCGGCAACATCGCCACCGAAGGCCGTACGACGCTATGCACCGTGGAAGTGGTGGAGCCCATGGGAAGCGAAGTGCTGCTTTATCTCAATACTGGCAAAAACACCTTGGTCGCCCGCGTCGAGCCGCAAAGTGAAGCCAAGGTCAACCAAGAGATCGAAATCCTCTTTAACCTCGAGAAGATTCGTCTATTTGACAAGGACACGCAAGAGCGCATTCTATAGATTCCGGCTTTTTTAGCCGGGCCCGCCAATCCGTCAACAGTCAACACAGCCAATCCACCCTGTTTGAAATCTCAAAAATAGAGTGAATAAAATTCCGGATATTTCCTCTAAGGGGTAGGAGGTCTTAGGATGGGCATTGCACGTATGTCACTTATAATATACACTTGGAAGGTGCCAGCTTGATTGTCGGGCCGTGCGAGATCAAGCAGTACCGGGCAGCAGACGGAAGCACCCCTTTTCTGGAATGGCTGAGAGAATTGCAGGATGTCTCAGGCCAAGCGCGAATTCGAGCCCGTCTCAAGTTATTAGAATTTGGCCATTTGGGCGATTGGAAGCTTGTTGGACAAAGAGTCATCGAGTTGAGAATACATGCACGACCTGGTTATCGAATCTATTGCGGAAGGGAAGGATTGAATTCAGTCATCCTCTTATGGGGTGGTGACAAGAGCACCCAGGCAAGAGATATAGCGAGAGCGGAGCACTACTGGCTTGATTATCAGAGGAGATTTCAGTGAAACCCAGCGTCAGCTACAGGAAGTATCTATTGGAGGATTTGAGAGATCCCGTTGCGGCGGCCGGTTTTCTCAATGCCGTTCTGGAAACAGGCCACCGGGAAGCTTTTCTATCCGCTTTGCGGGACGTCGCGGCTGCGCAGGGGGGGATCTCCAAGCTCGCGCGCCGAACCAAGCTGCATCGACAGACCCTCCACCGGATGCTTTCCAAGACCGGAAATCCCGAAATTGTGAGTCTGGAACGAGTTCTCGAAGCCATGGGGCTCCGACTCTTTGTGGGGATCGATCGGCCGTCCAAGCTTCCCCGCGCTGCCTAAAGCCGATCCAACCTGTTTGAAATCTCTGAAATCTCTTTCCTGAATGATCCATTCCCTCCCCCTGGTTCCGCCAGACTCGACACACTGCGGTCGAGCGACTGTTGTGTGTCGCTTCAGGCGGACCGCCCGACGTGTGGCGGTCTCCGGGGTCACAGTCCGGCCAATGCGTACGCCAAATAACCGGCGGACGGTCGCCGGACGTCTGGAGACCGTTTCTGGCCGCCAGTACCGTTTCCTCTCAGAAATTGGCAGCGGTACGTTCGAGCGGGGAAATTCCGTCAGAGAAAAAATAAATGTGAATATTTTTCAGGGTTTTGCATCTAATATGGTGAAGGAACCCAAGAGCAATTCAGGCAACGGATCCCGCCCCATCAAGGGTAAATTCCTGATCGTCGCCGAATTTTTCATAGCTACTCGTATTCATCGAAACCGTGAAATCGTTGCTGAAGATTCCCTCATTCGTGAAACACTCAATCAGAAATCGCTCAGTCTGACTCTTAAGAGACTTTACCTTTTCGCATTGATATTGAATATGCCTGGCCAAAGAAAGGCCTCGATACATCGCGACCCGGCAGGCGCTCAGAATGCGTTTGTACGGGAAGTCTTATACAAAGGCAAAGGATGGGTTGAGAGATTTCTGGATATTGATAAGTACATGGGACCTTGTATCTACGGATGGCTATATAAGGCCATTTTATGAACACTGGGGGCCGCTAGCTTTACAGCTCTTTTTTGAGCGGTGTGTGCTAGTAGATCATACGGCCAATCTTGATGATCTTATTCGGACCAAAATATACAGGGCAAGCGGTTCGTGACAGATCAATCTGTCGCACATGGTTTTAGGTTGCAGAAAAAGTTATATTTGATTCATGAATAAGCATGGTCGAAATGGCATACCACTTACTCCAGCGCAAGAACTTATGGAATTAAAGCTTAATCATTTCGCAACAATTTTGGCAGACCCGCCTAGGAGATTTTCAAATCGGACAGGGAAAATGGCGCCCGAGCATCGTCGTCTTTCCAGATATTCAACGATGTCTATGGAAGAAATCATGGAACTTCCGGTTGCGCAAGTCGCGCGCCCCCAAGAGCCATTTATATCTCTGGGTTCCCAATGCCTTGTTAAAAGAAGGCTTAGAAGTCATGCGTAGATGGGGTTTCACCTACAAGACAAATATTATCTGGTATAAAGTTCGGAAAGACGGCGGCCCAGATGGACGTGGGGTTGGATTCTATTTTCGCAATGTGACCGAGATGGTTTTATTTGGAATACGAGGGCAGATTAGGACGCTTCAGCCAGGACGCAGTCAAGTAAACATTGTTTCAACGAGAAAACGCGAGCATTCACGAAAGCCTGATGAACTTTACCCCTTAATTGAATCCTGCAGTCCCGGCCCATATCTCGAATTGTTTGCGCGTCACACACGTCGCGGTTGGATGCAATGGGGAAATGAAGTTGGTCAAAGCGCCGCTCGCATTTACCCTCAATACGGCGGTGGCCCTGTCACACCATCCCTAGAACTGCCTCCCTTAGAGTCCGTTCTTCAGTAAAGTTTAAGAAACCTCTTCCGCAGTTAACTTGTCTCGAGGCTAATATGGGGAGCTTACATATTCTCTAAGAAGATCAATACTCTACAGGTGGCAGTAGTCTTGCATTTCATGTACTACAACTTCTGCCGAGTGCATCAATCCATCAGAATGACCCCTGCTATGAAGATGGGTAAGGCTAAAATGGTTTTTGAGCTATCAGATATAGTCGGATTGATCTATGGTAAAATACCGTCGTGAAATCAAAAGTACCCACTACCAAACTTGACCCATACTACGGCTAGTTGTTATAGTTAAGGTGTTCCTACAGGTTGTATCCCCTTAAATCTTAGTCGACGTTGGAGGCAACCCTGCGTGAAGTGTCCCTATTGCGGACATCAAGAGGATAGAGTTCTCGATTCCCGCCCCCTCGAAGCGGCGAGCATCATTCGACGCCGCCGCCAATGCCAAGCCTGCCATAAACGTTTTACTACCTACGAACGCCTGGAAGAAGTGCCGCTCATGGTGATCAAGTCCAACGACCGGCGCGAGCCCTTTAACCGCGATAAATTGCGCGAGGGAATCCTGCGGGCTTGCGAAAAGCGCCCCATCGGCCCGGACGTGATCGAACGCATCATCGCCGAAATTGAATACGAACTTCAAGATTACGTGATGCAGGTGCCCTCCCGCGTCATCGGAGAAAAAGCGCTCAAGAAATTAAAAGAGCTTGATCCCGTCGCCTACATTCGTTTTGCTTCCGTGTACCGGCAATTTCCTGATGCCGACGCATTTTTGGAAGAGTTGGAGAAAATCAAGAAAGCCGAAGCCAGATCGGCCCCGGAGTTTCATCCTGGCCGCGGCCGAAAAAGCCAGCGTATAGGCAAAAAGAAGCAACCTGTGAGCTCCCATGATTAAATCTGACCGCTGGATCAGCCGCATGTCGCAGGAAAAGGGAATGATCGAACCTTTTGAACCCAAACAGGTCAAAATTGTGGAGACCACAGCAGGTCCTAAACCGGTGATTTCCTACGGCGTGTCCTCCTATGGCTACGACATCCGGGTGGCCCGAAGTTTTAAGGTACTCGACCCGGCCAAACAGAAGACAGGCATTGTGGATCCTAAAAATTTTGACGTGAGCGCCTTTGAGGATTTCGAAGGCGATGTATGCCTCATCCCGCCCCACGGTATGGCCATCGCTCAGTCCTACGAATATTTCCGGATCCCGCGTGAAGTGCTGGTGATCTGCAACGGCAAATCGACCTATTCTCGCTGCGGAGTGCTGGTTTCAATAGCGCCGCTTGAGCCCGAATGGGAGGGAAGGCTCACGTTTTCCATCACGAACACCACCGCCCTTCCGGCGAAAGTCTACGCCGAAGAGGGGATCGCCCAGATTTTGTTCTTGGAATCGGATGAGGTTTGCGAGACCTCGTACGCGGATAAAAAGGGGAAGTATCAGCGTCAGACCGCTTTCACCCCACCAAAAGTCTAGCCCGCCACGACGGCTTTGGCGGGTCCGCCAAAGGTTTAGTGGCGGAGGAGGAGATCAATAATGGCATTCTTCGTTGGCCGCGATCGTGAAGCGCGGCGCGCATACGGGTTTGATGAAATTGCATTAGTTCCTGGGGCCGTTACGGTTAATCCGGAAGAAGTCGATATTTCGACAAAAATCGGGTCATTCAAGATGGAGATTCCTTTCCTGGCAAGCGCCATGGATGGAGTTGTGGACGCGAAGTTCGCCGTCGCGATGGGAAAGCTGGGAGGGCTCGCGGTCCTGAATTTGGACGGCATCCACTCCCGTTATGAAGATGTGGAAGAGGTCTATACCAAAATCGCCGCGGCGCCTCCGGAAACAGCGACGGAGCTTGTCCAAAAACTTTACAAGGAGCCCATTAAGGAAAAGCTCATCGCCAAGCGCGTGAAGGAAATAAAAGCAGGTAAAGTAAAAGCCGCCGTCTCCTGCATCCCGCAGAACGCCGAGCGGTTTTCCAAAGTGGCACAAGAAGCCGGCGCCGATCTTTTTGTGTGCCAGTCCACGGTGACCAGCGTCCGTCATATTTCGACGAAATACAAAACGGTCGAAGTCGGAAAACTCGTGAAAGGGCTCAAGATTCCGGTGGTGGTAGGAAATACGGTCAGCTATGACGCTTGCCTTGAACTTTTTGAGGCCGGTGTCTCGGGAATTTTAGTGGGCGTCGGGCCGGGAGCGGCTTGCACCTCCCGCGGCGTCCTGGGCATAGGAGTTCCTCAAGTAACGGCGACGGTCGATTGTGCGGCCGCGCGCGATTATTACTTTAAACGCACCGGGAAATATATCGCCATTATTACCGATGGCGGTATGAACCTCGGCGGGGAAATCTGCAAGGCGTTTGCCTCCGGCGCCGATGCCGTGATGGTCGGATCCGCTTTTGCAAGGTCCAAAGAAGCTCCCGGTCGCGGATACCATTGGGGCATGGCCACTCCGCATCACAATTTGCCGCGTGGGACCCGCATACACGTGGGAACCACCGGAACTTTGGAGGAAATCCTCTACGGCCCTGCGCGTACGGATGATGGGACACAGAACCTCGTGGGGGCGTTGAGAACGTGTATGGGAACGGTGGGGGCCATGAATATTAAAGAGTTGCAGCAAACAGAAATCATTATTGCGCCAGCAATTCAACATGAAGGAAAGATCTTCCAAAAGGCGCAGAGAGTAGGGATGGGAAAATAATGATTGTCATTCTGGACTTCGGCAGCCAGTACACGCAGCTCATCGCCCGCCGGGTCCGGGAAGCCAAAGTCTATTGTGAAATCCTGCCGTTTCGCGCGTCGGTCGAAGACATTAAGAGCAAAAAACCGACCGGGCTCATCTTATCGGGGGGGCCCTCAAGCGTTTACGCGGCCGATGCGCCCAGACCCGATCCCGGCGTCTGGCAGCTGGGTCTGCCTGTTCTTGGAATCTGTTACGGCATGCAGCTGATGACGGAGCATTTTGGCGGACGGGTCAAGAAGGCCGAGCATCGGGAATACGGCCATGCCGAGATCGAGGTCGACCATTCGAATGGGCTCTTCGGCGGTCTCGAAACCAAAATCCCGGTCTGGATGAGCCACGGCGACGCGGCGGAGGAGATGCCGGGCGACTTTGTGCGCCTAGCGCACACCAAAAACGCGCGCTTTGCTGCGATCGCCAACCTGGATTCCAAATTCTACGGCGTTCAGTTCCACCCCGAAGTGCATCACACGCCGTCAGGCTCCAAAATTCTCAAGAATTTTCTCTCCAACGTATGTAAGGAGAAACCAACCTGGACCATGGAGTCCTTCGTCCAAACCCAGGTCAAAGCCATTCGCGATCAGGTGGGCCAGGGACACGTGATCTGCGCGATGTCCGGGGGAGTCGATTCCGCGGTGGCGGCGATGCTGGTCGATAAGGCCGTTGGCAAGCAGCTGACCTGTATTTTTGTCGACAACGGTCTTCTTCGAAAGGGGGAAAAAGAACGCGTCGAAAAGAATTTTAAAGGACGCCCGCCACACGACGGGCGGGCGTCCGCCGAGCATTGTGGCGGACGCTTCCATGCGGAGGTCCGGATTATAGACGCGGCCGCGCGATTCCTTCAAAAACTCGCCGGGGTCGACGATCCTGAAAAGAAACGCAAAATCATTGGGAATGAATTTATCTCTGTCTTTGAGGAAGAAGCGCGGGCGATCGGGCCGGTGGATTTTCTCGTTCAGGGAACCCTGTACCCGGATGTGATCGAGAGCATTTCAGTCAAAGGCCCATCGGCGACCATTAAAACCCACCACAATGTCGGGGGGCTGCCGGAACGCATGCATCTGAAGTTGATCGAGCCTTTGCGCTACCTCTTTAAGGATGAAGTCCGGGTTCTGGGAAAAGAACTCGGCATCCCGGATGAAATCCTGCAGCGCCATCCCTTTCCCGGTCCGGGGCTTGCGGTGCGGGTGCTCGGTGCCGTGACGGCCGAACGACTGGAGCTCGTGCGAAGAGCTGACTATATCGTCGAAGAAGAAATTCGCTCGGCCGGGCTCTAC
>JBGPLV010000082.1:0-7685 GCA_041486625.1 Elusimicrobiota bacterium | reverse complement strand
GCGCGGCCGCGAGCGCGATCGCTGTGAGATCCGATCCCCCGCGGCCGAGCGTCGCAATATCCTCGTTCGGGTTCAGTCCTTGAAAGCCCGCCACGACGACAATTCGCCTTTTCGCGAGTTCCGCCACGATCTTCTTGGGCTGGATGTGCGTGATGCGGGCGCGCGTATGATCGATATCGGCGTAAATACCAGCCTGAGGACCCGTGAGGGAGATGGCCCCATACCCCTTGGAATGAAGCGCCATGCAGAGAAGCGCGATGGAGGCCTGCTCTCCCGTCGCCAACAGCATGTCCATTTCGCGAGGCGCCGGGTTTTTCGTCACCCCCTTGGCCATCTCGATTAAATCATCGGTCATATCGCCGGGCGCAGAGACCACAACAACCACCTTGTAACCTTCTTTTTTCTTCTGAATGACGCGGCCGGCCACGTGCTTCACTTTTTCCGCATCGGCCACCGAACTCCCACCGAATTTCATCACGACGAGTTTCATTGCACCCTTAGTCCCTTATTTTCTAACGCAAGTTCCTGCGAGCGGCTATGGACGCCGTGCGCGCTAAAGGCATGCTGCATCGCCTGCCCGACGCGCTTGGTAATCGAGCCTGGCTTCGTCAAGGCGATGACGGAAGATCCCGCTCCCGAAAGCGCGGCGCCATAGGCTCCTGCTTTCTTCGCCTCCCGAATGGCTTCATTTAATCCCGGCACAAGCCGCGCACGGGGCGGCTGATGGAGAACATCGTCCATCGCAAACGACAGCCACTCGTATTTCTTTTGCAGCATGGCTCCCAATAGAAACGCCACCCGCGACGATGTAAAGACAGCCGCTGAAAAAGGGATTCGGCTCGCCAGCACCCGGCGTGCTTCCTGAGTCTCCAAGGGCTTGTCTGGCGAGCACACCACGGCGCGCAGGGAAGATGGCACCGGGAACTTGAGATACCGGACCTGATGGTCGATCACTCCCGCAACACAGAATCCTCCCACCATGGCGGGAACGACGTTGTCAGGGTGCCCTTCCATCCCTACGGCCAGCTCTAAAAGCGCTTGTTCGGTCAGCGGCTTTCCTAAGAGCGCGTTGGCCGCGAAGATTCCTCCGAGAGTAGCGGCGGAGCTAGAACCAAGACCACGAGACAAGGGTATGCGGTTGACGAGTTTTATATGGAGCTCTTTCGGCCATCTTCTGACGCGCTCAAAAACTTTGGAGGCCGCACGAAAAACCAAATTGCTAGTGTTCCGCGGCAGAGTCGCGGCGCCTTCGCCCTCGATATCAATGACAACGTGCGGCGTGTGGCGAAACGGGCCGAACTCCCTGGCTTCGGCAGACAAGGAAACATCGTTATACAGATGCAATGCCACCCCCAGGACGTCGAAACCTGGGCCAAGGTTGGCGCTGGTGGCGGGAATGTGGACTGTTACTTTTTTGTTCATAGCGAATTCAAGGCGTCATCCCCCGCGGTTACTGGCGGGGGATCCATAAGTCAACTCCGATGATGGGCCCCCGACAGGGGCGCTCGGGGGTGACGAAAAAGACATCATTGCCTCCTTCAGGCGTTTCGCCGCGGCGGCGATGTCCCCGGCGCCGCAAACCGCCCGCACAACCGCGACACGTTTGGCGCCGGCCGCCAGGACCTGATTGACATTGGTCGCGTCGATTCCGCCTATCGCTACGTGCGGGGTTTCAACCTGGCTTGTGACGGTCCGGAGTAGCTCCAAACCCACGGGATTATACGTTGGTTTGGTGGGCGTCGCGAAGACTGGGCCGATGCCGATGTAGTCCGCACCCTGACGCTTGGCTTCAAGCGCTTGCTCCAAACTATGTGTCGAGCAACCGACCAGAAAATTCTTGATCCCCATGGGATGCATGAGCTTTTTGGCTTCGGCCACCGGCAGATCATCCTGCCCGAGGTGCACCCCATCGGCCTCTACCGTCAAAGCGACTTCCAGAGCGTCGTTAACGATAAAAAGAACGCCGGAGTCACGGCAAATCTTACGCAGGCGCGCCGCAACGGCGTAGCGTTCCCGGCCGGTGATAAGCTTGTCCCGGAACTGCAAAACATCCGCGCCACCTTCGCAAGCTGCGCGTACCATCGCTTCATACCCGCCCGACCCATCCTTGGGAGGACAGGTGATGACGTAAAGAACAGCCTGGTTAAAGAGATCTACGACAGTTTGGTTTCCCATTGATACACCTTAAACCGGAGCGCCTGCGCCCCTTTGACGGCCTTGGGCGACATCACACGGCCATATTCCTCCAAAACCCGAAGGGCTTCTTCGCAGCGCTTGAAGTTGGCCGCCAAGAGCGCGGGAATGCCCCCCTTGTACGGCTTGGCGGCGTTGGAGCGACCGCTGTCGTGTGCCACATCCCGCGCCGAAAGCAGCTGCTTATAGTGCTTTCGCATCAGTTCATCCAGCCCGTGACGCAGGCCGCGCATGGCTTTGGCCGCTTCGGGCTTATCCAGAACAAACCGCGCGGTATCCTCGATAATCCTGAGTCCTTCCCTGGCACGATTGGCGTTGGCGTCGAGAAGTCGCCACACTTTAGCGTCCATACGCCTTCAGAATTTTTTTAATCATCTCGCTTGTCGAGCGGCCCTTTACTAAAGGAATCCGGACCACCTTTTTCACCAAATCGCGTCCCACGATCTGGCCTGCCGCATAGTCACCGCCTTTGACCAGGATATCGGGCTTCAATTTCCTGATGAGCTCATACGGCGTGTCCTCATTAAACAGAGTGACATAATCGACGGCTTCCAGCGCCGAAAGCACATGCGCGCGGTCCCGTTGAGTCGCCATAGGGCGTCGGAAACCTTTTAATCTTCTCACCGACGCATCCGTGTTGATCCCGACCACCAGCACATCGCCCAGACGTTTGGCCTTCTCAAGCAGCATCACGTGGCCCGCGTGAATAAGATCGTAGACGCCGTTGGTGAAGACAATTGTCTTCGCGCGTCTTTTTTCACGCGTCAATTGCAATGCTAAACGAGGTGCCGACAACACTTTGTTCTTTTTCATGGATATGGGTTGGCAGGGCGCACAGGTCGCCGCGGCGACCGCCCCTACACGCGCGTGGTAATGAATGCCGCGTCGATCGAGGCGCACATCGCGTGGATAAGCGCGATGTGGCACTCTTGGATGTGCGCGGTCCGCTGGGAAGGCACCGTGACGCAGCAGTCGACCGCGTCTTTGAGCTTGCCACCCGTCATTCCGGTCAAGGCCGCCGTCCAGGCTTTGAGCTTCTTGGCTTCTTCTAGGCCTTTTAAAACGCTTTTGGCGTTACCGCTGGTCGAGATGCCGACGACTACGTCGCCCGGCTGGACAAGAGCCTGGACCTGGCGCGCAAAAACCTCATCGTAACCATAGTCATTGGCGATGGCGGTCAAGGCCGATGTATCCGTCGTTAGCGCGATCGCCGGAAGGCCGTGGCGTTCTTTCTCGAATCGGCCCACGAGCTCCGCCGCGAAGTGCTGGGCGTCGGCGGCCGAGCCGCCGTTTCCAAAAACCACGAGCTTCTTGCCGCCCTGAAGCGCGCGGATAATCTCCGAGGCCAGGCGCTCGGCCGCAGCCAATTGCTCGGCCATTCGGGTCTGGGTTGCGGCGGTTTCCATTAAATGATCGCGTATTGAATTCATTTCATTGTCAGGGGCGCCAGCCGGCGCCCCCTACATTTCTCATTGGGTTCCGTTTGTGCTGGCGGTCATGTATTTCCCGATAAAATCGGTATAGGCCTCGCCTTTGCGAAAAACCTCGTGCTCCATGACTTTTTGAAACAACGGGATCGTTGTTTTCACGCCGTCAATCTTAAATTCGTTCAGCGCCCGTTGCATTCTTTTGATGGCTTCCTCCCGGTTGTCACCAATTACAATCAGCTTCGCCAGAAGCGAATCGTAATAGGTCGGGATCGTATAACCGGTGTAGAGGTGCGTATCGACCCGGACGCCGGGAGGACCGGGGAGAATCAGCTGGGTGATGATCCCAGGAGACGGTCGAAAATCATGTTCCGGATCCTCCGCATTGATCCGGCACTCGATCGCATGGCCCCGGGCCGGGTAATCATCCCGGTCGTAGGCAATACGCTCGCCCGCGGCCAGACGAATCTGCTCCCGAACCAGATCTAATCCCGTCACCATCTCGGTTACCGTGTGTTCGACCTGGATGCGCGTGTTCATCTCCAGAAAATAAAAATCTCCTTCCGGATCCACCAAAAACTCGACCGTCCCCACCGTCACATAGTCAACGGCTTCAGCGGCCCGGCGCGCCGCCTTCCCCATCTTGCGGCGGAGGGAAGAATCCACAAAAGGCGACGGGCTTTCCTCGATCAGCTTCTGATGACGGCGCTGGATCGAGCACTCCCGCTCCGGCAAATAGATGACGCGGCCTTTGGCGTCCGCGACGATTTGAAATTCGATGTGTCTCGGTTTCTCGATGTACTTTTCGATATAAACATCGCCATTTCCAAAAGCTTTCTTCGCTTCCGTCTGAGCGACTTCAATGGCCGGCAAAAGTTCGGATTCGTTCGCCACCACGCGCAGGCCTCTTCCGCCGCCGCCCGCCACCGCTTTAACGATCACGGGATATCCGATTTTGCGCGCGAGCTTCGGCAACCCGGCATCATCGATCGAGACCGGGCCATCGGATCCCGGCACGATGGGAACATCCGCTTTGCGCATCGTCTCGCGGGCGGCGGCTTTGTCCCCCATGCGCTCGATCGCTTCCTTCGAAGGGCCGATGAAATGAATGTGGCAGGACTCGCAAACGTCCGCAAAATAAGGATTCTCAGACAGAAACCCGTACCCCGGGTGAATCGCGTCCGCGCCCGAGATCTCGGCCGCCGAGATGATGTTGGGAATATTGAGATAACTTTCAGACGCCGGTCCGGGGCCGATGCAGACCGATTCGTCCGCCATCTTAACGTGCATGCTATCGTTGTCGGCCTCGGAATGAACGGCGACTGTTTTTAAGCCCATCTCGCGGCAGGCGCGGATGATGCGGACGGCGATTTCGCCGCGGTTGGCAATGAGTACTTTTTTAAACATAGCGGGTTCCCCTCACCCTACACCCTCTCCCCGGGGAGAGGGGATGGGGTGAGGGGCTCTGGTTCCACCTCAAAGAGCGGCTGACCGTATTCAACCGGGTGTCCGTTGGCGACCAGGGCCTTGACGATCTTGCAGGAAGCCGGCGACAAGACATCCTTCATGATCTTCATCGCTTCGATGGCCGCCACGGGCTGCCCCGAGGCGACCACGGTTCCTTCCACGACAAGCGGCGGCCGGTTCGGAGAATCCGAGCGATAGAAGGTCCCCACCATGGTGGACTTGATCGTCATCGGTTCGGGTGGTTGGGAGGGCTCATTCGCAACACTTGCCGCCGCGGGAGTCTCCATCGATTTCGAATGGACGTCGGAAAAAGCAGATCTCCGAAAGCTGATGAGGGCCCCTTTTTTCTCCCACACCACTTCCTGAAGATCCGTAGATTCGGCAAACTCCAAAAGTTCTTCGAGGCGCTTATTGACCATATTTAGATACGGGATAAATATTCCCCGCTGCGCGTGTCGATCTTGATGGTATCGCCCTCTTTTACGAAGAGCGGCACATTGACCTCAAAACCGGTTTCCACCGTCGCCGGCTTCATCATATTGGACACAGAATCGCCCTTCACTCCAGGGACCGTCGAGGTCACCTTCAAATCCACGGAAGAGGGAAGCGAAATGGACAAAAACTTGTCGTCCAGATAAAGGGCCTCGACTTCCAGATTCTCCGATAAAAACTGAGCCATTTCCCCCAGCTTTTCCCGGGGATAGGCCGTCTGCTCGAAGGTTTCCAAATCCATAAAGTGATAGGCGTCCCCATCCGCATACAGGAACTGATTCTTCCTTTTGGTCGGGATGATCTCCTTAAAGCGATCGGCCTGCTTAAAGGTCCGTTCCAGAATCGAGCCCGTGAGCAGGTTCTTAAATTTGACGCGCATGATCGCGTGCGACATCGCCGTTTTATGGTTCTGAAACCACAAAATTTGGTACGGCGCGCCTTCGTATTCGATAATCAGTCCATTCCTAAAATCAACGGGTTCAATCATGTTCGTTACTCATTTCGTTAATATTTCGCAGCCGGTCTTTGTGACGAGCATAGTGTCTTCTATGCGGACGCCGCCCCAGCCCTGCAGATAAATGCCCGGCTCAACCGTGATGATCATGCCGGGCTCAAGGATGTCCTGGCTCGCGCCGCTGACCCAAGGTGCCTCGTGAATCTCCACCCCCACGCCGTGCCCGGTGCCATGAATGAAACGCCGCCCATACCCGGCCCGTTCAATTTCATCACGGGCGATGCGGTCAATCTGGGCGGCCTTTACACCTGGTTTTACGGCTTGGATGGCGAGTTTTTGCGCGCGGGCGACCGTGTCATACACCTTGCGGCCAAGCGGTGATATATTACCCAAAAAGAAGGTGCGGGTCAAGTCGGAGCAGTACCCATCCACCAGCGCCCCGATATCGCATAAAACGATATCATTTCTCCGTAAAATCCGGTTTCCAGTGATATAGTGCGGATAGGCTGCGTTTTCCCCCGCCGCCACGATCGAATCAAAGGACGCTTTGGTCGCTCCGTGTTTGCGAATATAGGATTCAAACTCCGCCGCCAAATCGCACTCCCTCATACCTGGCCGCGCAATCCGCTTAATGTGGTTAAATCCTTGGGCCACCACATGTCCAGCCCCACGCAGCGCTTTAAGCTCTTTCGAATCCTTCTTGACGCGAAGCGGCGTCGTCGCGCCGGGGACAGGGACCCATTTAAGCTTGTTCCCGGAGGCTTTTCTGATCCCCATGACGTAAGCTTCTGGGGTATGGTAAGGGTCATAGCCCACAGTCTTCCAGCCGGCTTTTGTGGCGTACTCCACAATCAAACCATAGACGGCAGACAATTTTTTGAGCTGAATGATCTCAAACCCTTTGGCGAGCGCGGCGGCCTGATCGACGGCCAGCATAGGAACCAAGAGCGCGGCCCGCGTTTTGCCGAAGAGCCCCCAGCATCCTTCCGCGCCATAACCGGATAGATAGAAAAGGTCCGGGATGTGCGTGACCCAGTAAGCGTCGACTTTCAGCCGGGTCAATTGTTTCTGAAAATTCTTGCAATGAAGGTTTGTTAATTTCATTAGAGCCTCGCGGTAACAAGTTTCACCTGCCGGACCTGCAGGTCCTGGTCATAGCGCGGATACAGCGACCGGATGCGTTCCTGAAGGTCCCGATAAGGGAGCTGACCGCTGGCGGTCGGAGTCCCGATGTAGCCGTAGATCATGCAGGTATGGAAAAGCGGGGCGACGAGCCTCGAAAGCGACCCGAGCGGGCCCATGCCCATGACGGTCATGAGCTTCTTCGGCGCGAAGCGTGCGTTGACCGAAAGGAGCGTGCGGATATCGGCCTCGGTTTTCACGCGCGCCGCAAGTTTGACGACATCGGCTTTTTTGCCGTAAGCCGCCCGCGCGATTTTAATCAGGTTTTTTTCCGATGGCGTCGCCTGATAATCGTGATGGGAGATGATCAGGCCAAGATTAAACTTTTTCGCGTTCCGGATGATCTCCCGCCAGGGATACTTCGGATTCCATTCGACATCGATCAAGGACGCGTGGCCCAGCGCCCGCCAGTGCACGGGTTGCCACCAAGCCGGAAACGGGTGTCCACCGCGGAAGCTGACCAGCATTGG
>JBGPLV010000081.1:0-7722 GCA_041486625.1 Elusimicrobiota bacterium | reverse complement strand
TAACGACACACGATGGAAATTTACCCAAATGTGCGCGTCGACGTTCCAATGGGCCTATGGCCAATCGCCGACGCCTTATACCTGTGCCCGGATCATGGAAGAAGGTTTTTGGCCTGCCCAGGTTGTCCAGGTCCTGACTTATCGCCTGAGCAATCTCGCCAACGCAAGGGCGCCAGGGGAGCAGCGCAAGATTTGGGAGCACCAAACGCCCGCACCGGCAAATCGACAAGCTGTGGCAATTAGAGATTCCTACATGGAGCCCTTGGGTCCGGTCCTTGCCGTTGTAGAGGACCCCGTGTTTGCAAATCATTTCGAGGGTTTGCAGCATCCCGCTCACAAAAAAGCGCAAACGGCGATTCGCATTCTTGAAAGTTTGGTGGGTTTAGCGAACACGCAAAACGTGGCTGTGCTATTGGGCGATATGTTGGGCCAGGTTGCACGCTGCGAGAAGTCGGGAACGCAGGTGCCGATGGAGATTACAGCCATTTTGTTTCTCATGGCCAAGGAGATGAATCCCGGTGACCCTCTCACACTCAAAGAACTGGCTGATCCGCGAACGGCTCTGCCAATAGCTCTGCGTATTTCGACTCAGTTCTACCAGTACCGGGAGAATCCGAAACCATTACAGGACGCTGCCGCGCGGCTTGTGGTCAAGAGCTCCAAACTCCGGTTCGAATTTCTTCCGAATAACGACGTGCAGGTGACCTGGGCCGATGGGACGCCGTTCGACTGGGGGCCCTATGGAGCCACAGCCGTGGAGGATCCGAAGAGCCTGGCGATGGAGAATCTGCAGCGCTTCTTCCGGCGCGCCTTCGAACGCGGTTATGTCAATCCGCAACGATGGGTGGCCGTACGAGCACAGATGACAGCCGCTTTTGGTTCGAAGGAATTTGAATCGATCGGTTCTAAGATCGATGCTCAATCGAAGCTTCCGCGATCCGACCGGCGCCGTGTTTATCATTCCCTTTATGCCCTCATTGCTTCGCTAAATTCCCTGTATCTTCATCGTTACGGCTATCAGATCGAAGCCCGGCATAGTCCGGCGGGCTGGCGCGTGGACAGGCGGCCAGTGGATCCCAGGGCAGCCTTCCTTTTTAAACTCGACGGGGGTCAAGATGTGGAGGTCTATACAACGGATGTGCACCATGCGCCGGTGCTCCGCGTGACTGCCCAAGCGGGGCCTGTCGTCGGCCGCACTCGCCTGGCCGCCAGAGCCGCTGAGCGCCTCGCCCGCTATGAGAAGGCCCTATCGATGCAAAAGCGTTTCCAAACCGTTGCAGCCAATGTAGGCGAAGACATGAGCGCCCCTTTTGTAGGGAATTTTTGGTTCGAGAACGCATACGGATCCAAGCCAACGGCCGGCCAGATCGCCCAGCGCGATGAAGCGAACCAGCGGGTGAAAGGCGCGCTGGTGGGGATGGCCCTGGTTTTAGGCCGAATGCACGCAACGACCGTGCCCGATGCGAAACGGGACGCATGGGACGCCTTATCGCCATTAGAATCAGAGCCGAACTTTGTCCCCTTTGCAGAGCATTTCCTGCGTCCCGGCAGCCAGTTGGCTCAACGTTATGAAAACACGCCACCAAATGAAAAAGCCGCTTTCGCGGAGCAGATCGCCTGGCTCTTCGGCATGCTCAATGCTCTGAGGTTGTCTCCAGACGGCGCTGAGATCGGCGAGCTGGTTGCTCGGCTCTATGATCAACACCCAGAACCTCTCTCGGAACATGAAAAACTATTTATGCAGCTATTGATGCGGGAGCGGAATGAGCTCAAAGAAGAAAAACTAGATGAATCACTCACCGTCCCCCAATTCGCTCGAGGCACGCACCAGGTTGACTCCGGGGAAATGGTTGTGGAAGCTCGAGAGATCCTTCACAAATATTTCCTCTGCTGGGTAGAAATTCTGATAGGTGAATATCGCCTGGTCATTCAAAAACCAGAGGCCCCCGTGCCCTTGCCGGGCTGGTCAGCCTTGGGTCTGCGGCAGAGCTTACTAGCGCTTCTCACAATCCGCGAATTCTCGGCTGCACAGCTTGATACGTTAACAGCTGCCTTAGTGACGATATCTGGAGGTCGGTTCAACTTTGAAGATCTTGTTCGGGCCGCAGGTTCTCTGGTTCCCCCCGCGGGGCCGGATGATCCCGAGCGTGGGTATCAGATCCATAATTTCATCCGGCGCCTGAATGACTATCTCTTCGAGCACGCGCGGCATGTTGTGTTTTACCGAGAGCCCACGCCACGCCAAAAGGATTTGCGGATCGACTTGCTGCCTGTTTGGGAAAAGGAGAGCTCACGCTGGCATGTGACGGGGGACCGACTTGCAGAAGACTTCCATTACATCGTTACGGACCTGAAAGAGGAAATCCGACTCTACCGCACCCCGGAGTTTGGCGTATTTTTGAATCCACAATCGGTCGAGCAACATATACGGGATAGACTCATCCCCT
Organism: Elusimicrobiota bacterium; assembly: GCA_041486625.1. Classification (GTDB taxonomy): domain Bacteria; phylum Elusimicrobiota; class Elusimicrobia; order 2-01-FULL-59-12; family 2-01-FULL-59-12; genus JANLWZ01. The sequence continues at coordinate 5,275 of JBGPLV010000081.1, read as the reverse complement.
TTGAAAAACGGTGTCGCGCGCATTTGGATGAATCTCCACCGATAGCGAAGGCTCAGGCAGCGCAATCAGGACTACGATGGGCTCAAGTGGAACGCTCGGAATTTGAACGGTGGGAATTGCAGGGCAGTCTTTTTCCAGACCTGACCAAGATCATGACCAGGCAGGTGGCCATGGGTTTAGGTGAAGCCTTATTTCGGGAAATGACGCCGACGGAACGGGGCCGTTATCCCATGGACGGCCCTCGCTACATCAGCGGCATGCCGTTCCCCTTTGTCGAGCGTTATCTTCGGCTTGATCAACGCCTATGGACGGAATTCATGGAACCGCCTGCGGTTTGGCAGGGAAAAACGCTGCCGTACGGCTTTAAAACAAACGCCATTTTAATGGTTTTCGGATCTCTCCACGCTTATCGAAGCGACGTTGAAAATGCCGCCTATGATGTGGCGCCGGAATTCCTGGAATTCTTGGATCCGCTCGTGCAAGGACAACGGAAGATGATCACTCCGGAATTTGCCGTGAAGCTGTGGATGTTGGCTCCTTACGTGAAAGGGGCGCCGGCGTTTCATTGGACGGAGCTCGCCAACCCCGCTCGGGCGCGAGAGGTGGTCTCGCGCATGAGCGAGCTTCTGTTGGCCTTATCAAAGCCCGAGTGGCACGCCATCGGAGACCAGATGCTGCAGGGCGAATTTACCATCCAGCTGCTGTTCCATTGGCCGGAACACTGGATAGAGATCGTCCCCGCCGAGCCGCCGCCTTCCCATGATCCCAGCCAGGGCCCCAGCAACCGAAGGACCGCCTCCTCGGCCTGATCGGCCAAGCCTTGTTATATAATGGCCTCACCATGAAAAAGAAGATTCGCTTCTACGATACAACCGTTTCCAAACCGCGGCCGATCAAGCCGGCCAAGGGCAAATTGGGCATTCTGCTGCCCGGGATGGGCGCCGTGGCGAGCACCTTTATCGCCGGCGTTCTGTCCTCCCGCCGCGGGATCGCCAAACCTATTGGCTCGCTTACTCAGTTGGGCGCCATTCGCTTAGGTAAACGAACTGACCACCACAACCCCAAAATCAAAGATTTTGTCCCCTTGGCGGATTTAGACAGCCTCGTCTTCGGGGGCTGGGACATCTTTCCGGACAACATGTACCAGGCCGCTTGCAAGGCGGGAGTCTTAGAGCATGCCCATTTGTCGCCGCTCCGTCAGGAGCTTGAGAAAATCAAGCCGATGAAAGCGGTCTTTGATGCGAATTACGTCTCAAGGATTTCCGGCCCCAACGTGAAAAAAGGGGCCTCCAAGATGGATTTGGCCCAGCAACTGATGACCGACATCCAGCAATTTAAGAAGTCCAACAAATGCGACCGGCTCGTGATGGTCTGGTGTGGCTCAACCGAAAAATACCAGACCCAGGCCCCCGTGCACCAAAGCTGGGCGGCCTTTGAGCGCGGCCTCCAGGAGAACTCGCCCGACATCTCCCCCAGCCAGATTTATGCCTACGCCGCGATGAAATGCGGGATTCCCTACGCCAACGGCGCGCCGAACTTGAGCGTCGACATCCCGGCGATTCAGGACTTGGCGACGAAAAACAACGTGCCGATCTGCGGGAAGGATTTCAAGACCGGACAACCCTTTTTGAAGACTGTGCTTGCGCCGGCCTTGAAAGCGCGGCTTCTGGGAATGCATGGGTGGTTCTCAGCCAACATCCTGGGCAACCGGGACGGGGAAGTCTTGGATGACCCGGAGGCTTTTAAGACCAAGGAAGAGTCTAAACTGTCCGTTTTGGATCATATCCTTCAGCCCGAAGTCTATCCGGAACTCTACGGAAATGTGGATCACCGCGTGCGCATCGTGTATTACCCACCCCGCGGCGACAATAAGGAAGGCTGGGACAACATCGACATCTTCGGCTGGCTCGGCTACCCCATGCAGATCAAGGTCAATTTCCTCTGCCGGGATTCGATCCTGGCGGCGCCGCTCGTTCTGGATTTGGCGCTGTTCCTCGATCTCGCCCGCCGGTCGAACATGCACGGCATCCAAGAATGGCTCTCTTTCTACTTCAAGAGCCCGATGGCTGCTCCGGGCCTTGCGCCCGAACATGATCTTTTCATCCAGCTCATGAAGCTCAAAAACACGCTGCGCTGGCTCAAAGGCGAAGAACTCATTACCCACCTCGGCATCGAGTACTACGACTAATCTTCCTAAGTACAATAGGCATGATGAGACGAGCCCTAGCCTTTCTTACCTGTGGGTCGCTGATCCTCCCTGTCTGGGCTAGCCCGCAGGAATCCGCGTCTCCAAGCGTTGTCGCTTCTACACAGCCCGCCGAAGAAGAGTACGCGATAACTCCATCGACCCCGACCAAAACCCAACTGCGCCAGATGCGGCAGCACAGGCCCTTAAAACCTCCCGTCCGGCAACTCCGGGAAATGAAGCGGAAAATCCAGCGGCAAATCAAGAAAACTTCGCCGAACCCCAACGTCCGGTCGCCGGAATTCTCCCCCATGCCGGCCAACGCACCCGAGATGCCGCGCGGACCCCAGATGCCACCCCAACCCTCGGGGGCGGAGCGTTTCTTCGGGGCGGTCGCCAAAATCATGACCAAAACCTGGGGCCCCAACATCTTCGTTTGGCTGCCGGCCATATCGACGGATCCCAACGCGGGTCCGACCGGCGGCGTCCTGCCGGTTCTGGTGCTGGCCGACAGCGAAAACCGGCACATCCGGCATCTGCTTGCGCCGTCCTACACTTTCAACTCGCTCTTCGGGCAGACCGGGACCATGCGCTACTACTGGTATCCGACGGACACCAGCCAGTTTGTAACCATCGGCAGCTACTCCGAGCACACCAACCGCGAGATCAAAGTGCGCTACGAAAATACATCTCTCATGGATGGGATCCTTTACCTTCGTTCGGAGGTCTACCATGATGTGGACGGTTCCCGGCGCTTCTTCGGCGTTGGACCCCAGACGCACGAGGGTGACGAATCGGGATACACGTCCAAAGACTCGGTTTGCCGCGTGGCTGCGGGGATTAACTTCCTGCATTCTTGGCGCGCGACTTTCGGCGAAAGGTTCCGCCGCATGGCGACTGAGGAGAACATCATCCCCAACACCACGGACGTCGCTACGCGATTCCCAACCCTCACGGGTCTTGGCACCCGCAACACGGTAACCAGCGAATTTCGGCTCTTGTGGGACAGCCGGGACTTACCGATTACCCCGTCCCGAGGAAGCTCGGGGGAGCTCTTTATCGAGAAGACGAGCGTTGCGATGGGAAGCGACGCGGATTACATTCGCTACGGCCTGGAAGGCAAGCGTTTTTTCCTGTGGAATAACCCAAAGTACGTTACGGTTGTTCACGGTCTTTACGAGTGGGCCAATGGGCCGAATATTCCGTTCTATGAACTCCCCAGCTTGGGAGGCCGCGACACGCTGCGGGGCTACGGCGAGGGGCGTCTCGCGGACCGGGGACGCGTGGTCATGAATGTGGAGCATCGCATCACTTTTGCCACGCTTTCGATGATGGGGATACAGACTAATTTCGAGTTCGCCCCCTTCTTCGATATCGGATCGGTTTTCCCGACCCTCCCTGAAGTCCAGCGCAAAAACTTCCGTCCGGTTTATGGGGGAGCCTTCCGCACCGCCGTCAAACCGAACGTCGTGGGAGATGTCGAAGTCGGCATCGGCAGAGAAGGCCCTGCGGTGTTTGTGAATATTGATTATCCGTTTTAGGGTTGTGTTGGGCTATCCGGCAGGCGGGCGTGGGCACCGGCGGCCAAGGGTGAGCGCATCCAGACAAAGCGCACTGAGCCTTCGGGACGTACGGCGTGGTCGATAAAAAGCTCCGCGACGTCTTCGCCGGTGTTCCAGTGACGGATGAGGCCGGTAGGTTTGGAGCGGACGGTTGGTTTTGCAACAAATGAAGCGCGGCCGAACAGATCCTGGACGGGCCGCCGAAAGTCATCCAACAGTCCCTCATCGGCAGAATGAACGCGGATGTCCAGTTCCTGAAGAGTAGACGTCTGCCGCGACTCGTTAGGGAAAAAGTAATAGTAACCATTCCCCTGGCCGGTGATGATTTCGCACCGGTAGCTCCAGCGGTCCTCCGCGTGTTGTGGCTTGTCGCAGTCGGCCATATCCTTTCCTTCCCATTGTTCGTAGGACGCCTTGCGAAGTCCCATATGGACTAGGCCCTTAAACTCGCCCAATAATTCATGGCGCTGGCTTACGGACAGCGGCACGGTAGGGTCCTGACCACGTTTGGTGACTTCAAGCGGAGCGTAAGGAGAGCCCGCCGAGGACAGGGATGGATCTTGAGCCAAACACTGGCTGAAGACCGCGGGCAGGACGACAAGTGCTGCGAGAAGAACGAAAGCAGGCCGTATCACTGTATATGGATACCCCAGATTCATGATGATTTCAAGATAAATCTGATTCTGAATTCGACTCGATTAATCGGCACGTTTCAGCCATGGTGTCTGCGGTCTTAAACCGTAACTGAATTTCTCGACTGCGCTCTCTGATGACCGGGTTCTGGATCAGTTCCTGAAGCAAAGGAGCCACGCGTTGAGACCGGTAGCGTTCTGGACAGATGACAAACGCCACGCCTAAGTCTTTCGCGCGCGAGGCGTTATCGGGCTGGTCATGGGCGAGGGGGACGACGAGCTGCGGGATCCCCGCGGCAAGTGCCTGGGCCGTCGTTCCAATGCCCCCGTGGTGCACAAAAGCCGCCGCGCGCGGGAGGAGCCGGCTAAACGGCACATACCCGAAACACCGGACGTTGGCCGGGAGATGCGCCGGGACGCTCGCCGGGAATTTGGTCAGTAAAATTCCCCGGCAGCCCAGAAGTTCGCAGGCCTTTACAGACTCCTTGAAGAAGGAGGCGCCCTGGCTCATTGCCGACCCGGGTGTAAAAACAATCGGCGGTGGCCCGGCAACGAGAAATTCTTCGAGGTCGAGCGGCCAATGGCCTACGGAAGCGCCATCGTAGAGCGGAAAGCCCGTCAGCCGAACCTGGGGCGGCCAGTCAGGGGCGGGGGCCGCAAACCATTCGGGAAAAAGGCCGATAATGCGCTGCGGCGAGTGCCACCACTGATCGATGATGCGGTGAACAGGCGCCAAGTCGAGTTCGGCCCGGAAGCGGTTCAGCTCTGGACCCAGTTCGCGGTCCACCATCCGGTCGACATACCTGTAGACGCCTCGCACAAGCCACGGCGGGAAATGACGCACCATACTGAGGCCGGGGAGTAGCGGGGGATTCACACAACTTCTAAAAACGGCC
>JBGPLV010000080.1:0-7747 GCA_041486625.1 Elusimicrobiota bacterium | reverse complement strand
GAGACTTCGGCTTAAACCCGCGACGAGGTCGCCAAGCGCGTGATCGTCTGATTTCTTTTTAAATAGCCACATTACCAGCCTCCTGAGGCTCCGCCGCCTCCGCTTGACCCACCGCCAAAACCCCCAAACCCGCCGCCACCACCTCCTAAACCTCCGCTGAATCCGCCGCCAAAGCCTCCTCCATAATAATGCGGCCCACGGGAATACCTGTTTCTCACCCCCAATAAGACTAAGAGGATTCTAAAGGCTGGAGGAAGGAGAAGAAAGAGTAAAACTAAAAATACAAAATTCACCTGCGGAGTGCGTGGATTTGATTCGGAGGGAACAGGGACACCCTGCAATACCTTTTCAATCGATTGAATACCCGCCATGATTCCATCCCCAAGACGCTGCTGTCGAAAGAAAGGGGTAATGTCCTCCCTGATGATTTGGCCGCATAGCCCATCGGGCAAGACACTCTCAAGGCCATAACCCACCTCTATACGCACCTTGCGTTCGTTGGGAGCGACCAGGAGCAAGACACCATTGTCTTTCCCCTTCTTGCCAATACCCCACTCTTTGAAGAGCCCGACGGCATAAGAGTCCACCGTTTCTCCTTCTAGCGCGGGCACTGTCGCGACAGCGATTTGAATGGAGGTTTGCTTTTCAAAATCAGAGAGCTGCTGTTCCAGCTGCCGGCGGGTTGATGCATCCAGAATGTTCGCGGCGTCGGTGACGTAGCCCTGCGGCCGCGGGTAATGAGGAGCGGCATGAAGGGAGGCAAGGGGAAACATGAGGAATAGGAATTGTAGGGGGCGCCTGCTGGCGCCCCTGCGGACGTCATCCCCGCGTGTCTTTGGCGGGGATCCATCATTGACGTCATTATGGACCCCCGACAGAGGCATTCGGGGGTGACGGCGTATGGTCATTTCCATTTCTCCATCAAAACGTGCCACGCAAACACCGGCAGTTGCGCGATGCGCCGCCACCGCCATGGTTCTTGGGCCAGCCGGTAGAGCCACTCGACTCCGATCCGGCGCATCCAGGCGGGGGCGCGCGCCAGCTTTCCTGATAATACATCAAAGCTTCCGCCCACGCCCATGACCACGGGAACTCCGAGCGCCGCGAGGTTCCGCGCGATCCATTTCTCCTGGGCGGGCATGCCCATGCCGACGAAAAGGATTGAAGGTTCTGCTTTGCGTATGAGTTGTATAACCTCAGATTCGGTTAACGGGCGAAGCCCAGGGTGAGGCAGAGAAAAGAATCCATGGCAAGTCCCCACGATTTTTAACCCGGGGAATTTCGCCTGAAGTGTATGGCCCGCCTCCTCCGCCACCCCAGGAGCTGAACCCAAAAGAAAAGCCGGATGCCCCTTTTCTGCGGCTATCCGGCAAATCGCCATCATCAAATCAACCCCTGGTGTAAATTCCTTGAGCGGCGAGCCCAGGGCGCGGCTCGCCCAGAGAATGCCGGAGGATTCGGGGACCACCAAGGCGGCGGAGTCCAGGATGCGCCGCAACTCCGTGTCCTCTTCAGCCTCCAAAAGCATGAGCGTGTTGCCCGTGATGACGTGATGCGGCTGATCGGAGTGCAAGAAACTTTGGATTTGCTTTAGAGCGTTCTGGGAAGTGACGGGGTCTACGCGGGAACCGAGGATCTTAAGCGGCAACGGGTTCAGAGGCGGGGGAGGCGGACTCAAGCTTCATCGAGATGAGGCTGGAGACACCCAGCTGCGCCATCGTCACCCCGTAGAGAATGTCCGCCAGCTCCATCGTGCGCTTGTTGTGGGTGATGATGATGAACTGCGTTTTCTCAGAAAATTCTTTCACCATTTTAATGAAACGACTCACATTCGCTTCATCGAGCGGAGCGTCGACTTCGTCCAGCAAACAGAAAGGGCTGGGCTTGACCATGAAGAAAGCGAAGAGCACCGCGATCGCGGTCAGGGCCTTCTCGCCTCCCGAAAGAAGGGCGATGTTTTGAAGTTTCTTTCCGGGGGGCTGGGCGTAGATCTCGATTCCCGTCTCCAGCAGATTGTGTTCGTCGGTCAGAACCACGTCCGCCTCGCCGCCCTGGAAAAGCGTCGTAAAGAGCGAGCGGAAGTTGGCCCGCACCGCCTCGAAAGTCGTCTTGAACTGCTCGCGGGTAGTGGCGTTGATCTTGGCGATCGCTTGGTGAAGATCGTCTTTCGCTTTGAGCAGATCCTGCTGCTGAGTCAAAAGAAACTGGTAGCGTTCCTCGAGCTGGGCGTGCTCTTCCGGCGCGGCCAGATTCACCGCACCCATGCCGTCGAGCCGCCGTTTGACGCGGGCCAGTTCCTCGGCGTCGGGTTCGATCTCCGCGTGTGAAGCACGCGCTTCGTCCATCGAAAGCTGGTAGGTGTCGCGCAAGGACTGCTCGAAGCGTGCCCGCTCCTGGTCGAGCGTGCGTACCGCAAATTCCGCTTCCTGGGCTTGGGTCTGCGCCTGCGTCAGGGTTTCCCGGCAACCGGCCAGCTCTTCTTCCTGAGTATGCAGCTGCGTTTGCAGGTCCTGCCGCTGCGCGAGAAGATCGGTCAGCTTCGTGTTTTGCTCTTCCTTCGTGGTGCCCAGGCTCTCGAGGACCCGCGTTTTTTCCGCCTGAGTCTGCGCGAGCTGCACGAGACGCTTTTGCGTTTCCGACTGCTCGTTTTTGATCTGCCGGCTGCGGTCTTCAAAGGCATCCAGGCGGCTCTTCGCGTTTTCGGCCTCGCGCTCTTTGCCGAGCAGCCGCTCACGCGTCGTCTCGGCTTCCAGGCGCAGCTGTGACACCTGACTCATGTGCGCCTGGACGGCCTGTCTCTGGTCCTGGAGCGCCGCGTCTTGTTTCTGAAACGCATCCTGCAAAGATTTTTCTTCCTCTTCGAGGGTGGTGAGCAAAATCTCTTCCTGCTTCAGGGCCTCCTGGGTTTGCTCGATCGACCGGAGAACTTCATCCTTCTCACCCTTGAGAAGTTTCTCTTCGGTCTCGTTCATCTGGAGATCATCGCGCAGCCGGGTCAGAGACTCTTGCTGGACCTGAGAGAGCACCTGAACCTTATGTTCATCCTCGGCGATTGGTGCGCGCTCCGTTTGGCGTTCGGCCATGGCTTGCTCAAGCCGGGTCCGCTCCGCAAAGGACGATTCGAGCGTTTTGTGCAGTTCCGCGATCTCCTGGACAAGACGTTTCAAGTCCGTCGGAGTCGCCTGGAAGCTTTCCGTCTCGGGCTCCGCGCCGCCCATGATCAAGGTCTCTTCGAACAGCGTAGCGCCGACGTAGTAGGTGCTCCCTAACAAAAATTGTTTGACGGAACGGAATTTCTCGGCGCAATCCACCTGGACGGCTAACGAGCGGCTGCCGAAATGCTCATCGAGGGGCGGCAGGGCATGGCTTCCGGTCAAGCGGTCCATGATCAGAAATATCGCCCAGCCTTTACGCTCTTCTGAAAGATACCGGATGGCGGCCTGGGCGTCGTTCAAGGTATCCGCCACAAAGTAGTGCGCCCGGGCCCCCAGCGCGCGGTCGAGTAATCTCTGGTAGGGGCCGCTCGTCCTTAAAAGCTGGCTGACGGGACCGTGAATCCCTGGCAAGGACGCGTTTCGAAGCGCCCCCGCCGCCAAAGCGACGGGGTCTTGGCTAAGCCAGCGCTCAAGCGAAATCTTCTCGGCTTCCAGGCGCGCCAGGCGTTCGCGCGCGTTCTGGATCGTTCGTTCATGTTCCAGGCGCGCCGCCTCATCCTGCTTTTGAAGCGCCTCGATCGCGCGTAGAGTGTTCTGAATCGTGGCGAGCTTTTCCTGAGTTTCCGAAACCTGCTTTTCCTGCGATCGGACCTGCTCATCCAGCGCGGCGCGGCGGAGGCGGATTTTTTCCAGTTCTCTTTCCTTCGACTTGCACGCTTCTTCATGGCGGACGGAAAGCGAGGTCAGGCGAACGGTTTCATTGCGGTGGTGGCTGATGAGTCGCACAAGCTCCAGAAGCCTAGCTTTGGCTTTCTCCAGCTCTTTCTGGAGATTTAAAATCGCGGTTTGCTCTCCGCGCCCTTTTTCCTCTTCGTGCTTATAGGCTTGGTTCTTCTCGTGAAACTGCGCGCGAATCCCCTCCACTTCGCCTTCCATTTGCGCCAGGGTTTTGCGCCACTCCTTGACCAGTTTCTGGAGCTCACCCGATTCCTGCCCGGAGCGTTCCTGAGACGCTTTAAGCTCCGCCTCGCGCTCCTGGGCGGAGACGCGTTCGGCTTCGGCTTTCGCCCAATCGCTTTCGTACTGGGAAATCTGCCGCTGGAGATCGATCACGTCTTGTTCAAAAGTTTCGGCCTGCCCGCGAGCCTCCGCGAGACGCTTTTCGCGCGCGGTGACATCGTCCCGCAGCTCCGCCAACCGGTGGGCTTCCTCTTCCTGCTTCACATGAATCTGTTCCCAGTCGGCCTGCGCCTTCTCGAACCCATGCAGGAGGGAGGCGATCTCGAGCTTCTTCAGCTCTTCCTGCAGTTTTTGATGCTGCTTGGCTTTGCGCACCGCCGCTTCGAGCGAGTCCATCTGCTGCTTGTAAATCGCCAGGGAATCGTTCAGTCGCAGCATGTCTTGCTCGACTTTAGCCAGCTTGCGCAGCGCTTCTTCGCGCCGCACTTTATATTTGGAAACGCCGGCGGCTTCCTCAAAAAGCTCGCGGCGTTCTTCCGGCTTGGCCGAGAGAAGAAATTCAATCTTCCCCTGCGCCATCATGTAGTAGCCGTCGTTGCCGACGCCGGTATCGAGGAAAAGGTCGCGCACGTCTTTGAGGCGGCACTGTGTTTTGTTGATGAAGTATTCCGATTCTCCGGAGCGGAACAGGCGCCGGGCCACGGTGACTTCGGTGTAATCGAGCGGGATTTGGTGAGAGGTGTTATCAAAGGTGAGCGCGACTTCGGACATCCCCTGGGCGGTGCGGTTGGCGGTGCCGTTGAAGATGACGTCCATCATGTGCTGGCTGCGAAGGGATTTTGCGGACATCTCGCCCAGGGCCCAGCGGATCGAGTCGGAAATATTGGACTTGCCGCAGCCGTTGGGGCCGACAACCGCAGTGATACCGGGCTCAAACTCCACACGGGTCTTGTCCGCGAAGGATTTAAACCCGACCATCTCGAGGCGTTTTAATCGCACAACGGTAAAAGGTTACTAATTCCCTAAAAACAATGCAAACACAGGCACTACCAATGGGGGTTGTGGATAACTTTTTACAAGCGGTAGGGCTCCCTACGTCGACCAACCCGCCTGCTGGAGAACGCGGCGGAAATCCGGCATCTCGAGTGAAACCGTCGGGAAATACATTCCTACAAGCTGCCGTTTCCACCAGCGGCCGGTTTTCTTTTTTTCCTCGGGGGTCGTGAAGTGGTATTCGTAAAGCTCCGCGCGCACATACCTGGGCGGCGCTTCTGGAAAGGGATTTCCCCGCAGCAGGCTTAGCGTGTCTTTGTCCCCCTCCAAAAGTTTGGCCATCAAATGGACAAACCATGGGTGCTGATAGTAAGGTCCCATCGCGGCGAACCACATGAGCCAGTCGATCCGTAAGTGATACGGCGCGATCTGCGGGTGGCTCCGGATGGGATCCCCTGGTTTTCCTTTAAATTCATATTCACGCCAAGCCGTGGACGTGGCGACAGGAGAATCGCTCGTGCCTTCGATGACCACTTCATAGCGGGGGCGCGTGATGCTGCCGAAAGCCCCGTAAGTCCCCACGAGATGAAAAGGGTTGTAATTGGTATTCATCACTTGCCGCGGGGAAAGCATGTTGCCGATAGGGCGGATGCTCAAGAGAATTACGAGTATCCCGAGAGCGATGGTGACGGTCTCGAGCGCCGCCGGCGGCACACGAAGGGCCGGAACTTTCATCGATATTAGCGCCGCGAGAAGCCGGTCGTCGAGGAGCGGGATCGCGAGCACGATCGTGAGGAAATTGAGGAACGAGAGGTTTCCGCTGGCCATGATGAGCCCTTGGAAAAGAATCGTCAAGACTCCTGCGACTGTGCTGATCCGCCACGGCCCAAAATAACCGAAAGGCACGACGAGCTCCGCTAAATGATTGAACGCCACTCCGGCGCGATGCGTCCACTCCGGTGCCCAATGAAAATACCAGCTCAAAGGGTTCGGCATCGGCTGGGTTTCATAATGGTAATCGAGGCACGTGAGGTCCCGCCAGCACGCGTCGCCGCGAATTTTGATGAGCCCCGCGCCGAACATGATGCGGAACTCGAGCCACCTCAGCATATAGATCACGAGCTTCGGAGGCGCCATGCTCGCGGGGCCGAGAAAGATCGTGTAAAAGCCGGCCTCCAGCAGAATCGATTCCCAGCCAAACGCATAGAAGGTTTGGCCGACGTTAACGAAGGAGAGATACAAGACCCAGAGGCCGCCCCACACCGCGATCGAAAACCAGCACGTGTATCGTTCGGAGAGGCCCGTGACCGCCAGGCTCGAGAGTAGAATTCCGATCCACGCCGCGATCGCAAACGCCGAGTCTTTCGGGCAGAAGTAGAAGAGGCTGGGCGAATCGAAAAAATGGATTTGTTTGACAAACAAAGGAACCGGCAGGAGCCCCCGCTCACCGAGGAGCGGCCGGAACTGGTTGAGCGCGATGAGAAAGGCGATCAGATAAACGAGGCCGAGCCCCCGCTGAAAAACCAACCGCGTGAGCCAAAAATCGTGAGCGCCGTTCACCCCGCCCTCCTTTTACGAAAACGTGCGGCGATCAGGTTGTGTTTACGCCTTCGGCGCAATATTCTGATTCACGCGGAACAGATTCCCTGGATCAACCTTAGCCTTGATCGCCTGCAGCCTGGCATAGTTGGCGCCGTAGGTCGCCTCCACGCGCGCCGTCCCTTCTTCCATCATGAAGTTCACATAGCCCCCAGGCGCCGAAAAGGGGTGTACCGCGTCCCAGTAGCCCTTGGCCCAATTCGTGATCTTGTCCTTGTTCGCCGGATCCGGATCCACGCCGATGATCACCTCGGCCCACTTCGACTTCCGGTAGCTGAACGCCGTATCGCCGCTCGCCACCCGGTGCACCGCTCCATTGATCGGATACAAATGCATCGACGAGTGCATCGAAGGCAGCTTGGAACCATGCTTGACGTGCAGCGCGATGGATTCGTCCGTGAGATGGTCAACGAAGTCGGCCTTCCAGTACCACTGCAGTCCCGGCGTGTACAGCCCGTCGAACAGGCTCTGCAAGGCCGGGAACGGGACCGGACCCACCCCGACCAAAAGCGGTTTGGCCCAGCTTTCCGCCGGCTTGAGCAGTTCCGCCGTGCGCTCTTGGCTCGCGGTCGAGCACCAGATCACCCCGCAGACAGTCCGCATGTGCAGGGGCTTAGGGAACATATCGACCGGCGGCACGACCAGAAAGGCAAAGAACCCGTTGATCTCTTCCGGCGCCGTGGTGATGAACGACTCGTATGCCTTCATCACGGCAGGCGCGTCTTCCACCGCATAGAAAATCGGCCCCGCCATGACCGTGCTCACCGGATGCAGGCGGAAGGTGAACGACGTCACCACTCCAAAATTGCCGCCGCCGCCGCGGATGGCCCAGAACAGATCTTGGTTCTGCTTGTCATTAGCCGTGACATAGCTCCCGTCCGCGAGAACCATGTCCGCAGACAGCAAATTGTCGATGCTCAAACCGCATTTCCGCGACAGGTGGCCAATCCCGCCGCCCAGAGTCAAACCTCCTACGCCAGTGGTCGAAATAATGCCGCTCGCCGCCGCCAGTCCGAAGGGATGCGTCGCATGGTCCACAT